>JAISAF010000307.1 GCA_031266855.1 Spirochaetales bacterium | reverse complement strand
CTCTTCACATAATATCCCGCGTTCTCGTACTTTACATCCACGTAATCGCGCTTTTCCGCGGAAAAAATAAAATCTTTCAGGCGCTTGTAGCCCAATACCCCATAATCCACGCGGCTGTCATTCAGGCGGGTATTTATCGAAGCAAGCGAATGATAATCCTTGTTTTTTTCTTTCGTAAGCTCATCAAGTATACCAAGAAGCGTTTCAAAAGCGGCGGCAAGGGGGGTTTTCTGCGTAGCGGCGGGACTTCCCGATTCATAGGACTTCAAATACGCGGCCTGTTCGTCCTCCACAAGCTGAATAAATTTTTTGTCACAGGCGGAATTCACAAAATCCACCCAGGATTTAAAACCATACGACCTTTCGTCAAAAGACGGATTCAAAATCTTCAGCTTTACCTTGACCGCGCCCATACCGGGCTTCTTTTTGTTTTTTTCCATCTCCTGAACAGCTTCCACAAGAAGCCGGTAAGCCGTATCCTCTGAAAGCGCTTTCGCCCCGGCGGAAGAGCCTTCGGCTTTTGGCTGCCTGCTTTCGTGCGCCCGGCTTGGTTTACTCCGCCGTTTACGCTTGGCCGACTCCGCGGCTTCAGCCTCTTCAGCGGCCTCCGCCGCTTCACCAGGAATAATTTCCCGGTAGTCCTTGAACGAATCCGCAAGAGACAAAAGTTCCTCGCTCGCATTGCTTGAGTTGCAAATAATATGAATACCCTTACCATTACGTCTCAGGGTATGCAGAAGGGGGCGGAAATCCGCGTCCCCCGTAATCAGGACAATCTTTGTCAGATGCGGGTACTGATAGATTAATTCCACCGCGTTTGTTATCAGCGAAATGTCCGCGCTGTTTTTACGCGACACAGGAATGTGAATAAGTTCAAAACCATTCTCCGACAAAAGGTGCGACAGCCGCGCCAGATTACGTTTAGTCCAGTCCCCGTATACCCGGCACACGGTAATCCGGCCTAGTTCCTGGGTAAACTCCAAAAGCCCTTCAACAAACTGTGAGTTCGCACTCGGCGTAACATTTTCTATATCCCAAAGAATCGCGACACTTTCCATTTTTAGAATAGCGCCTCCTCATACCTTAAATCTGTTCGATAACCTTCCGGTTCACTCTTCCTGTTCTCTCCCAGGAAGGAATCCCCTGTAATTTACCGCAAATCCGCGGCAAATTCCATCATCTTTACCGGATATCAGCAATTCTCAAGAGCCTGTTCAAGATCTGGAAAAACCCTGGGGTGGCAGCCGGTAATGATACATACAGGCACAGCGCGTAGCGCTGTGCCTGGTGACAGACCACGCAATTTTTCTCCTGAAAAATTGCGGCCGCCTGGTTACGCGCAGCTAATTGCCTTTGGCAATTAGCTGTTTCCGGAATTGCCAGCGGCAATTCCGGGGCTGTATTCTCAAGTTGCCGCTGCGCAAGGGATTGAAGCGAAAATCCCACAGGATTTGCATAAGCAAATCCGAGGAATTGAAGCGGAAAGCCCGGTTTTTTTGCCCGCGTATGCGGGCAAAAAAATGCGCCCAAATTCGAATGGGTTTTTACCACGTTTCAAATCAACTTTACGCTTCAAAAATTCCCCTCATCCCCCCAGGAATGGTATAGACGATTTTTTTCGCGTTATCGCCATACAGCCCCGTCTCAAGATTCGGCCCATGAATTTTCGACAGAGACATTACCGGATCGCCAGAAGGATCCGCCAGAACATTCTCAAAAACCACGGCAATCGCGCACGCCTGCCGCACCACCTCTCTTCGCAAATCTTCCACGCTGTGTTCATAGCGTATACCCGTCACAGGATTACGGTATGCAAAAGTCTTATCAAAAACGCCGGTAAACCTATGGTATGCTCTCTGATAAAAAGACGGAATAAAGTGCCGCATAGAAGGAAACAAAGTCCCGATAACCCGGGCCGCCGTTCTTCCCCAAAACCCCCACAGCGCGCGCTGTACAAACTCATAGCGGCGCAAACACTGTTTCAAAGCCCCCGGACTGTAATCCGTTCCCGCGAAACTCACAAAACCCAGCAGCTTCAAAAAGGATGCCCTGTCGATCTCCATACCCGCCGTCAGGTCCGCAAGGCGAAGCGGCAAATTCGGAGGCTTCTTAACATCAACCACATATAAATCCAACACAGATTCAAAAAAGTAGTGGTCATACAAGGCATCCCTGCCGCCCTTACCAGCGCAGTACAAAACCAAAGGATGAAAAACCGAATCGGCAACAACATGACAGGCATAACCAAACAGAAAAGCCCATATCGCCTCCGCAAGGTTAAAGCCATGTTCCCCAATTACCAGAATATGATTCTCAAGCGCAGCCAGGTAAACATCCGCGGTTTTCGCCAGAATTTCCAGCGTATCGCTCCCGTCCGCCCCGTGCAGAACCATTGCCGCGTCCCGAAACCTCCGGTTTTCCGGCCCATGCAAATAGTAAAACAAAAAATCCGGCCCAACTGATCCAAGAAGAAAAAGATTCCTGTTCCGCCCCAGCAGCCCCGCCAAAAGAGGACACCGCGGCTCTCTTTGCGGCCCCGTTTGCAGCTCCGCCATAACTTCCAGAGACAACCACCAGTGGGTTATTTCCTTTGGCACGACCCCTTAACCCGCCTTAACCACGCTTTAACCCGCCCAGATTTGACGCCCGCCATCCACGCGGAGAACCTGCCCCGTTATATATGAACCACCCTCGGAACAAAGAAACTCCACAGAACGCGCAATCTCCGCAGGCCAGCCATACCGCTCCAAAGAAGCCTGATCCAGCCGGGCATCTTCAAGCGGCCGACTCGCCTTGAACCGCGGAGTAAGAACATCCCCCGGAGCAATAACATTCGCATGCACTCCATAAGGCCGCAAATACGCCGCCAGACAGCGCGTATATTCATGCACCGCCGCCTTTGCCGTACAATAAATAGAAGCAGCAGGCAGCCCCGCAAGCCCCGCGATACTCCCAATATTCACAATCCAGCCCGCCTTACGCTCAATCATCGCAGGAACGACTTCCTTACAAACAATAATACAGCTCATCAAATTACGATCAAGAATTGTCCGAACCTCCTCGTATGGCAGAAACAAAGGATCATTCCCCTCAACAATCTTCCCCGCGTTCTTCCCCGCAGCGCCCATCGAACCAGTATCGCCACCCGCGTTATTCACAAGAATATCTATATGCCCCAGCCCCGCGCGAATCTGCCCAACCAGATCCTTCACAACCTCTACCTTCGTCAAATCCCCCACAACAAACATCGTCTTCACACCATTTTCCCTTCCGACCTTTTCAGCCACCGCGGACAAGGAATCCCCCTCATCAAAATATGAAGACGAATTCAACGTTGAACCATGAATAACCACATTCGCCCCAGCCTTCGCAAGCTGCTCGGCAGTCGCCTGCCCAATACCCCTGCTCGACCCCGTAACCCAGGCCGTTTTACCCGCAAGCTGTTTTTCCGCCATTCCACACCTCCTATAAAATTTAACTCCCCTACATGTACGACACTTTTCCAATCATTATGGCGCCTTCCGGGGCCGCTACCCGCGGCCCCGGAACCGGGCTTTCCGCTCCAAGTCCTCGGATTTGCTTATGCAAATCCTGTGGGCTTTCCGCTGCAATCCCTGGCGCGCGCACCAGCGGCTAAGCAGGGCCGTAAACGCCCACCAGAATACTATACCCTTTTCCGGCCTCTGTCAAAGGAGAGCTTTCCACAAATATGGCGGCATCAGCCTCAGCAGACCCGGACAGACAAAACCCGATCCCCACAGGGACGCTTCTATAACCACTACTTTACTAATATTCATTACAAATAAAATAGTAACCTTGCAAGGGAACATTCCGGTTCCCTCACTTATGTTTTCGATTGGCGTTTATTTTTCAAGACTTTTATTTTCAAAATGTTATTTATATTATCATAATATGGTAAAACGAAATTCCAGCTATATTTGTCTGTATACATTTTAATGATTTCCACAATATCAAAAAAAGAATAATCCAAGGAAGTAGTATACTTTTCCGTGCGTACTACCCAGAGCCAGGAAGTTTTTACAGCTTCCCTTATTTTATTCCTGTATACCACGTCTTTTCAATAATATACTGCCCCTGTTCTGATACTATCCATTCAATAAAAGCCCTTACATTTGGCGTCTCATTTCCGGCTGTTATCGCGTAAAACGTCTGCGTAAATGGATATTCATTGCTCCTAATGGTCTCCCGTGAAGGAGATATTCCATCTACCGATAAAAGTTTTATACCCTTATTCTTTACCATCCCTGTCGCATAGAACAAAAACGAATATCCTACGGCGTTTGTACGGTTTCTGTACGAGGCAACTTCCTGTATTATTCCCCCCATACTCTGGATCATGTTTTCTTTTATTGGTTCGGACAATTCCTCGCTGCCCATAATCAGTTCAAGTGTTGTCTGGCTTCCGCTGTTCCCGGGACGCTGATACGCAATAATATCTTCATCACCACCGCCGGCATTTTGCCAGTTTGTAATTTCCCCGGAGTAGATGGAACGTATTTGGGAACGGGTTAAATTATTTACCGGGTTGTCTTTATGAACGAAGAATACAAAGGCTTCCTTTCCTATGGCGGTCAGATTAAATGTAATTCCCTTTTCTTTAGCCACAGCAAGCTGTTCTTTCGACGGCTCCGTACAGAATATAATATCAGCCTCCCCCTTAATAAGCCTGGTATACGCGGCAGCGGTTTTTGAACACATAATATAGCTGGGTATGGTATAAGCGCCATTTTCGTCAGGATAATACCCATTACCGGATCTTTCCAAAGGCGGATATACGGCATTGGCAAACGCGGAATAAACAGGATATAATGCCGTAGCCCCGTCAAGATATGGAAAACCGTCTTCAAGTTTTAATGCGGCTTCTTCATCCAGCCTGACAATTTTTGAACCGGAAACAAAGGGCAAAAATTGATTAAAGTCAATTTCCTCGTCAATTATATCCGCCCTGTCCTGGTTTTCCCACTGAGGCCGGGAGTAACCCGCAAACACATTAACCGCTAATAAAAAAAAGACAAAAACACAACGCCGTAAAATCATTTTATTTCCACCTGGGGTTATTGAGTAACAAATAATTTTTCATCATTTAAGGTCATTACAACAGGTAATTGTCTGCCCATAAAACCATCCTTGAGTATTGTATTTTTAATACCAGTACAAACCCTGACCGCGTAGCGGAAGTTACGACGGCTTTCCCCGGTACGCCGGTATATACAGCGGCCGTTTTACAAGTTCCGCCTTTTTCCCCGCCCCGCGGATACTGATGTAAACAGCCTGTCCGGTATTCGCGTATTCGCGGCGCACAAACGCGTTCCCGGCAAAAACGTTTAAGGTTGGCGCCAGCATCCCGCTGGTTACGCCGCCTATAATCTGCCCGGCCTCATCCATTACGGCATAGCCTTCCCTGGCAACGCTTTTTTCCACCATAACGAAAGTTACAAGCTTTTTTTCCGCGCCTTCGGACTTCCGGGCGGCGATGGCGTCCCTGCCAATAAAGTTTTTGGAAAAATCACAGGCCCACAGAACGCCTGCCTCCACAGGCGTTACCTCTTCAAAAAGCTCGTGCCCGTAAAGGGGAAAACCAGCCTCGAAACGCAGGGAATCACGGGCGGCAAGACCCACAGGCTCCGCTCCCATGTTCAAAAGAGCTTCCCAGATTTCGACCGCCTTTCCCGCCGGCGTAATAATTTCCACCCCGTCTTCTCCCGTATAGCCGGTACGGGCAATCATGCATTCTGATCCCGCGATACTATACATGCCCCAAAAAAACCGGCGGGGCGCGGTAAAATCCCGGATGCAGACCGAAAGCATATCAAGCGCCCGCGGTCCCTGAAAAGCAATCATCGCGCTTTGCGCGGATATATCCCGTACTTCAATTTGAAAAGACTCAGCGTGCCGCCGGAACCAGGCTAAATCCCTTTCCGCATTCGAGGCGTTGACCACAACACGATAGCGCTCCGCCGCCTGCCGGTAAACAAAAACATCATCCAGAATACCGCCGTCTTCGCGGCATATCAGGGCATATCCTGACTGAAACTCTTCCATTCCTGAAATATCAGCCGATAAAACAAAATCAAGAAATTCTCCCGCCCGCTTTCCACTCACATCAAAACGGCCCATGTGGCTTACATCGAAAAGCCCGGCGCCGCGCCGTACAAGGTGATGCTCAGCCACAGGCCCCGAAGCATACTGCAAAGGCATCTCCCAGCCCGCAAAAGGAACAAGCCGCCCGCCGTGTATTTTATGCCAGCCGGATAAGGGAGTATGCTTGAAGCTTTCTGTTTCCTGTAGAAAAGGACTCATATTGTTACAGCATTTTACCACGATAAACGCATAGATGTATACAAGCTGTTTCCTGGAAGAAAAAACGAGATTTTGTATCGGAACGTATTTGACTTGGCGGTTAGAAATTTTCTAAGAGCCTGTTCAATATCTGGAAAAACCCTGGATGCGCAAGGGGGGCTGGTTCTAAAGCCGCAAGCGTAACGGCCGCATAGTAGCGTGGTGGCGGCAGCCGGAATCGTGAAAGGCCGGGCCGAAGACGGCCCACGGATTTCCGCAGACGGAAATCCGTGGGAACCTCTAAAAACTTTCAATTGCTGGTAGTACGCACAGGAAAAAATTGCTGTTTTCACAGCAATTTTTTCCCTTAGAACTTAAAATCATAAAGTGAAAGTTTTTAGAGCTTCCCTTATAGGCAATTTTGCTCGGCCCTTAGCCTGTTATACGCCAGGGGGTTTTTAGGGCCTCTTGCCGGAAAGCCTTGTTGTCAAAAACACGCTCACGCGTGCGTTTACTTGGGCACAAGCAAAATTGCCTCCGCCTGGTTATGGGTCACTAATTGCCACAGGCAATTAGTGACCCAGGAAATTGCCGGGGGCAATTTCCTGGCCTGATTCTGAGCTACCGCTGCGCAAGGGATTGGAGTGGAAAGCCCACAGGATTTGCATTGGCAAATCCGAGGACTTGGAGCGGAAAGCCCGGTTTTTTGCGAAGCAAAAAATGCGCCCAGGGTATGTATGATTGTAGTAGCGCATGAGGTGTACGCGGGGCCTTTTTTTATTCCGCGCGGAAGAGTCCGGCGGGGAAAAGTATTTTGAGGGCTTCAAGGATCGTTTCGGCTAACAGGAATTCCGTCCGCGAGCGTACTTCCGTTGGAAGCTCTTCGAGGTCGCTTGAGTTTTCTTTGGGCAGCAGGATACGGGCAATGCCGTTTCTGTGGGCGGCCAGGACTTTTTCCTTTATGCCTCCCACGGGCAGGACGCGGCCCGCGAGGGTTATTTCGCCGGTCATGGCAAACCCGGCGTCCGCTGGTACGCCTGAGAGCGCGGACAATATGGCGGCGGTTATGGTCAGGCCCGCGGAAGGGCCGTCTTTGGGGATGGCGCCTTCGGGTACGTGGACGTGAATATCCTTTCCCTGGTAGAAATCGGCGGAAAGCTTAAATCTGTCCGCGTGGGATTTCAGGTAGGAAAATGCGGTCAGGGCGCTTTCCTTCATAACATCGCCCAGGTGCCCTGTCAGGATAAGGCCCGTCGCGCCTTCAAAAACAGCGGCTTCCACTGGCAGCATGGTTCCGCCCAGTTCCGTCCAGGCAAGGCCATAGGCCAGTCCCGCCCAGCTTCCCTGGTAAAGTTTATCCCGCTTGAACCTGGGATTTCCCAGATAGCGGCGAATGCTTTTCGCGCTCAGGCTTACGATAAAAGGCCGCGCCGTCGGGGGGGATCCGGTTCCGGCCTGGGAGGGTTCCGCCGCGGTATCCGCCGGACGCCCGGCTTCCTGTCCGCCGCCCTGGCTGTCTTCCTGTTCCGCCGGGGGGAACCCCGTCCGCTGGCCGTCCGGGATTCCGGTTTCCGCCTCCGCTTCTTCCTTCGTCGTGACCGCTGTATTTGTCGTATCTGTTGTATCTGTTGTATCTGTCGTATCCGCTGTATCCGCGCCGGGATTCATGCCTTCCGCGTTGTGCCGTAAAAGACCAGCTGCGTAGGGCGGGGCTTGTTCAGCCGCCGCCGGGCCTGTATCGCTTATGCGTGCGGAAGTGCGCGCACAAGCGGCGCTGTTTCTGCCACGGGCTTCCGGCGGCAGGCGGCCCTGCCGTACCGCCTCGCGCGCGATCTTGCGAATAACGTGAGCGATTTCCCGTTCCAGCCCGCGCACTCCCGATTCCATAGTATAGCTGTGAATTATCTCGCGTATGGCTTCCGCCCTGAACCTGATATCCGCCCAGGCAAGTCCGTTTTCGGATATCTGCCGGGGCAGGAGAAAGCCCTGCGCTATTTTCAGCTTTTCGTATTCCGTATAGCCGGGGATTTCAATAAGCTCCATCCTGTCACGCAGGGGGTAGGGGATATTGTGAAGGGAGTTCGCGGTTGTTATAAACATAACATCCGACAAATCGTAGGGAATTTCCAGATAGTGATCCATAAATGAGGAGTTCTGCTGGGGGTCAAGCACTTCAAGCAGGGCGGAAGCCGGATCCCCCCGGAAGTCGCTGGACATTTTGTCAATTTCGTCCAGAAGAAAAACAGGGTTCCTGCTGGCGGATTTCCGCATGGACTGAAGAATTTTTCCCGGCAGGGCGCCTACATAGGTTTTCCGGTGACCGCGGATTTCCGCCTCGTCGCGTACCCCGCCCAGGGACATTCGCACGAAATTCCGCCCCAGACAGCGGGCAACCGATTTGCCCAGCGAAGTCTTTCCCGTCCCCGGCGGCCCTACCAGACAGAGGATAGGGCCTTTCACTTTTTCCTTTAGCTGGCGTACCGCGATAAAATCGAGGATGCGGTCTTTGGGTTTTTTCAGGCCGTAGTGATCCTCGTCCATAATGCGGGAAGCCGCTTCAATATCGCGGTTGTCTTCGGTTTTTTCGTTCCAGGGAAGATCGATAAACCACTCGGAATATGTACGCAGGATTCCCGCTTCAGGAGAAAACACCTGGAGCTTTTCCAGCCGGTGCAGTTCCTTCATGACCTTCTCATGCGCCTCAAGGGGCAGATTCTTTGCTTCCAGCTTCGTTTCCAGTTCCCTGATGCCCGTAGGATCTTCGGTATCCTGCCCCAGTTCCTTATTGATTTCCTTCATCTGTTCGTGAAGGAAAAACTCCCTCTGGTTTTTATCCATGCGTTTTTTCACTTTCAGGGAAATCTTCTGCTGGAGTTCAAAAATCTCAATTTCACCGGACAGCGCCCCGGCAAGAAGGCGAAGCCTCTGTTCGGTATCGGCTTCGGTAAGAAGGCGCACTCTTTTATCGATCTTAAACGGCACATGCGAACAAACCAGATCTACCAGCCTGTCCGGCAGATCGTCTATTCTTTCCACAGCGGACACCGCGTCCGCGGGAATTTTCCTGTTCAGGGCGGCGTAAGCCTTAAAACTTTCCTCAATAGTCCGCATAAGAGTCCGTATCAGGGGCGAAAGCTCTTCCCCGCCGCGGATTTTTTTTGCCTCAACGCGGAAATACCCTGTGCGCTGCGTATAGGTGGTAATAACGGCCCGCTCCCGTCCTTCCACAAGCACGCGGAGGCTCTCGTCGGGAAGCCGGATGCATTGCAGGATATGTCCAATACAGCCCGTTGTGTAAAGGTCTTCTTCTTTTGGATCAGGAACCAGGTTCTTCCGGGGCGCTAAAAAGACCCTGCGATCTTCCCCCATAGCGGCGTCAATGGCCATCCGCGTAAAACCGCCGGAGGCAAACACCGGCGCGACCATTCCCGGAAAAACAACAATGTCCCGAAGAGGAACAAGAGGCATATCCGGACTGGACGCCCTGCCTTTGGCCATATCAAATAATTTCATGCCGATTTCTTGTTTAACTGAATCTCCGGTCTTTCGGTTTTTTCAACAACATCTTTCGTTATAACAACCCGTTTTTCCCCCTTCATGGAGGGAATCTCGTACATAATATCGAGCATCAGGCCTTCAACAATGGCGCGAATTCCCCGCGCGCCGGTCTTGCGGCGTATGGCAAGCTGGGCAATGGCTTTTACCGCTTCCGGTTCAAAAACAAGGTCTACCCCGTCAAGCCGCAGGGCCGCCTGATACTGGCGGATAACGGAATTCCGCGGTTCCCAGATAATTCTTTCCAGTTCGGCTTCGGAAAGCTCCTTCAGGGGCACACTGATAGGCAGCCTGCCGACAAACTCAGGGATAAGGCCGAATTTGACCAGGTCATCGGGATGCAGTTCCCGGAAAATCTCTTCCAGGTTTCTTTCAGATTTCCCGTGCAGTTCCGCGCCGAAACCCATAGGATGCTGGGAAACCCTCGCTTCAATAATCCTGTCAAGGCCAACGAAAGCCCCGCCGCAGATAAACAGAATATTGCGGGTGTCGATACGCAGCATTTCCTGGTTCGGATGCTTTCGCCCGCCCTGGGGCGGTACATTCGCGAGGGTTCCCTCGATAATTTTCAAAAGCGCCTGCTGGACACCCTCGCCGGATACGTCCCGCGTTATGGAAACATTTTCGCTCTTGCGGGCTATCTTGTCGATCTCGTCAATATACACAATACCCCGCTCAGCCGCCGCGATATTGTTTCCCGCGCTCTGTATCAGCTTCAAAAGAATGTTTTCCACATCCTCGCCCACATACCCGGCTTCAGTCAGCGTCGTCGCGTCGGCAATGGCAAAAGGCACTTTCAGTTTTTTCGCAAGCGTTTTCGCCAGAAGCGTTTTCCCCGTACCCGTTGGACCCATGATCAGGACATTGGCCTTTTCCAGTTCGACATCGCCCTTCAGTTTTGTCTGGGAAAGGGAAATCCTGCGGTAATGATTATAAACAGCGACGCACAGGACTTTTTTCGCGTAATCCTGACCGATGATATACTGATCAAGGAACTCCTTGATCTCGCGGGGACTAGGAATGTTTTCCAGATATTCCCCGGTAAGAACATCCTCTTCGTCATCCAGGATTTTTTTGCACACCGCCACACATTCATCACAGATATATACCCCCGGACCGGCAATCAGCCGCCGGGCAAAATCCGCGCTCTTTCCGCAGAAGGAGCACACCTTTGCCGGATCATTTCGGGTCTTGCTCATTTTTTTCCCTCTTCATAACCTTGTCCGCCAGCCCATACGCAACCGCTTCATCGGCAGACATAAAGAAATCCCTTTCCAAATCTTCGGCTATCTTTTCGGCTGTTTTCCCCGTATGCGCGGCAAAGTAGTCTATCGTCATCTTCTTGAGACGCAGGATTTCCTTTGCCTGTACCTTGATATCGGAAACCTGCCCCTGAACCCCTCCCCAGGGCTGATGAATAAGAAGCCGCGAAGAAGGAAGAACAAAACGCTTTTCCCGCGTTCCGCAGGCCAGAATCAGCGCCGCCATTGAAGCCGCCTGTCCCATGCAGATAGTCTGCACATCCGGCTTGATATGCTGAATCGTATCGTAAATCGCTAGCCCCGCCGTCACCGACCCCCCCGGAGAGTTGATGTACAGGCTTATATCCCGCTCCGGGTCCTGGGACTCAAGGAAAAGAAGCTGCGCGACCACAAGATCGGCTGTCAAATCCAGGATTTCCCCATCGATGAAAACAATACGGTCTTTGAGAAGCCGCGAATAAATATCGTAGGAACGTTCATTGCCCCCCGTCTGCTCTATAACAATGGGAACAAGGCTGTGCATCTTCTCATTCATGTTGCCGTTCCCCCCTCCAGACCGTCGGTGAGACTCATTTCCCTGCCCGTTGTCAAAGTATTTTTGTCAAAAACCAGATCGAAGAGCTTTTTCTCCTTCAAATCCTGGCGCACCATATCAGTAAGACCGTTTTTCTCATAGTAAGTTTTCATTTCCTCAGAGGTCATGGAAAGGCTCCCCGCGTCCTCCAGAAAAAAATTATCCAGTTCTTCCTCGGACACCTCGATTTTTTCGTTTTCGATCATCTTTTGAATACACAACTGGATTTTCAGGGTCTTTTCCGCGTTGGGCCTGTAGGTTTCGAAAATCTCCTCCTTTGATTTCCCCTGTTTCGCAAGAAGACCCGCAATAATCTGCTCCCCATCGCGGAAGCGCCCGATGAACTGCCGCCACATACGATCCATCTCCGCGCAGATCATGCTTTCAGGCAGGTCTATCGGCGTACTTTCCAGAACCTGATTCATCAAAGCATCAATTGTCATGGAACGCGCCTTCTGCTCCGCGGTTTTTTGAAGCCGCTTCTCAATATCAGCCTTCAAGTCATCAAGCGTCTTGTAGGACTCGCTGACATCCTGCGCCAGCTCGTCGTCCAGCTCCGGTTTTTTGTTCTCGCGCAGGGCCGTCAGCTCCACAGCGAACCGTTTTGTCTTACCCGCAAGTTCGCTGTCACGGTAGTCCGGCGGATAGGTTTTCGTGATATTTTTTGTTTCGCCCTTTTTCATACCGGCAAGCTCGTCATCAATGCCATACAAATCGTTCCCGGCGCCAACAGTAAGCGGCAAATCCGTCTTCCGCGTATGGGGGATTTCCGTTCCCTCCCCATCAAGCTCCCAGCAGTTTATCACCGCCATATTGTCCTTTTCCGCGGCCCCGTCCTTTTCAACAACAAAGGAGTTCTGCGCCACAATAGCATCAAGCTCGCGTTTCAGGTCATCCCCGGTAATTTTAATAGAAGGCCGTTCGACACTCAACCCCGTGTAAGGCCCCAGCTCTAACTTCGGAAAAATATCATAAGCAACAACAAAGGTGAAATCCTCATCCAGACTAAGCTTGTAGTCATCCTGGAGTTCAGGAACAGCGTAGGGCAAAGGTTTTTCCGCGATTTCCTCGAAAGCGCTCTTCAGGCTGCCCTCAATAATTTTTTGTATAGTCTCGGCCCGCAAACTATCCCCAAATTTGCGCTCCAGCACCGCTGAAGGGACCTTCCCCTTGCGGAATCCCGGAAGCTGGATTTTTTTTGAATACTCCCCAAGGATCCCGGCATACTCCCGCGCCGCGGCCTCCTTCTCAATAGTCAGGGAAAGCTTAACCCTCGAATGTTCAAGAGGAGTGATTTCTTTGTTTTTAATCACGGCATTGTCCTTATCATTTTTGTATATTATCGGTTCCCCAAAAAAGGCCGCTTTAGTACCCGGCCCCGGCAAACCAGAAAAAAAGGCGACCCGTAATGATCGCCTGCGAAATAAAGCGGGAAACGGGACTTGAACCCGCGACATCCACCTTGGCAAGGTGGAGCTCTACCACTGAGCTATTCCCGCAAAATACAGGTGGCGCGATCCCTTCCGGATCCGGCGGCCTTTCCCCGCCCCTCCCGTTGCGAGAGAAGGGACTTGAACCCTTACGCCAAAGGCACCAGATCCTAAGTCTGGCGTGTCTGCCAGTTTCACCACTCTCGCAGATGTTATAAAAGAAAAAGCCTTTTGTCAAGACTTTTCACGCAAGATAAATCATATACAATTTCCACCGCCCGTGTCAACGCGGAAAAACACCGAAAATACGAAAAACAGAATACAGAGCAAGGGGGGAAGTCTTCCGTTGTCAACAAGTTAAGGAATAGACAGCCCTTAAAAGCTGTGATAAACTGGAATATGGGGGAGGAGTAACATAGGGAAAAAACCTGTATTGAGGAAGTTAGAA
The DNA here is from genome assembly GCA_031266855.1 of Spirochaetales bacterium. GTDB lineage: Bacteria > Spirochaetota > Spirochaetia > DTKZ01 > DTKZ01 > JAISAF01. Next base: position 7,135 of record JAISAF010000307.1, on the reverse strand, counting down.
ACCTGTTAGAAAAGCGGAATATGAAAGCCGTTCAAAGAAACGGAGACAGGATTTCAGCCGGGATCGAAAAATGCCGTTCAAAAACCTGCTGTGGTTCATACTCGGCATGGTGAAGGAAAGTTCTCAAAACGCTCTTGAACGGTTTTTTCCGAAACTGAAAGAAACGACCCACATGAGCCGGCAGACGTTCAGCCATGCGCGACAAAAAGTGAAGTGGGAAGCCTTTCAGGACTTATTTCAGGCAAGCGACGGGGTCTGGTTGTTTCCGATAGGGTATAGATTGTACCTGCGGGTTTAATACCAGCGTCATCCAACAATGCGGCAGAATTAAGAACCGCCCCAAGGGGCGGGGCATTAAATCCGCTTGCCGGAATAAAAGCACACCCGAAGAAAATGAAATTGTTCACGAACTCTTGAAAACAGGATATCAGGTAAAATGAAAAACGAAATTATCAATATTGAAATGAACGCCGTATCATTAAATAATATAAAAAATGAATTTAAAATATTACTGAATAGAAGACTATAATGATATAGACCTCATTAAAATCAAAACAAAAATAAACGAAAAGAATTATGAAAGCAGCGGCGAAGATTATTTTAGCGCATTCCAAAAACTAAAAGATATACTATTAGAAGACAACATTGGAATAAAATGTTACGGTTCAATGGAAAATGTATATCCGGCGCCGATGATGAGAACATCGGACAAAGCATATATTTTGGAAAATGGAAATCAGGCGTCTGTAAAAAATACGGTAAATATATTTGATTTTATAGAAATTGATAAATTCGCGACATCAAACAGGCAAGATATTTATTATAATAACTGGCTAAAAAGCCTCAATAAAGAATAAAATTAAAATACACAATAGAAGAAAGGCAATTATGAATTTTATAAAAACAGTATTTTACAGATTAATGAGAAAACGGGAATGCGGGCGCCATTTTGGAGAAGATGATATTATTATAGAAAATTTCCGGCTGAATGCGGTGCATGAATTTCCTAAAAAAACATCACAGGGTTGGGAACTTGCTTTTGAGACAGAAACTGGTATACATAAACAGCGCATAAAGAATTTAGAACTTGATTTTTACATGGATACAAAAAAGGATATTTATATTTTAAGATTACAGGATAAACCTGAAAATAAAATAGTATTTGTTACCAGGGAGATTGTAAGTAATAGAATAACACCTGTAACATATATAATAGTAACAAAAAAATTATCTGAAAATATTGATGAAGAATTAAATGGAATAATAAAAAAACTAAAGGAAATTGGATTTCCGGAATATTATGAAGAAAAAATATATGAAATAAAAGAATGGAAATAGAAAATATGGTTGACAAATAATAGAGCTGTTTAGAAACCCCACAGCTTATAGAACGGCTTCTATATAAAAACAGCCGAATTTGCCGCCATTGTGCGGCAAATTCGCCAGACTTGTTCAATAACCGAAGGTTATTGAACAAGTCTAATGTATAAAAATGCTATCGTAACTTATGAAGGCTGTATATTATGAAATTATACGCAAAATCATGGAATAAATTTAAGTTCTTAATAGCTCCTGATGAATTTGAAAATATATTCAGGGAGTTTCATCATATAGAATATAACCATAGGGTTTCAAAAGATTATATAGAAACCGATCCAAAGGTATTGTTTAATAAATATAAAGGGTTTTATGAAAAATTAGTTTCAAATTATAAATTTATTTGGAAAACCGACGCTGATTTATTTGATTTACATAGTGGTTTTACAAATGATTTAAACAAATGCGTTTATGAAAAGGAATTTATTGATCAAAATGACAATAAATTTTATAAAAATATGGATTGGAATAATGAACCCTGTGTGGGAATGTCGCCATTTATTTTATTTTTAGATGGAAAAAATAAATTATTATCAAATATTTTTTACGCTCAATATCCAGAAAACGCTATGGGGATACAATTAGAATTTCCAAAGGAAATGGTTTGTTCTGAAAATACAGAAACAGTAAATTGTACTGAAATAGAAACATATAATACCGTGTATAAGAAAATAGTTGAAAAAATTAATAAAATATCAAAGAATCTGGTATTTACAATAGACGAACAAGAATACAAGCCTCCAGTAAAGGTAAGTAAAAACATCTTTGAAGAAATAAAGAATGTATATTTTATAAAAAATAATAATTGTCTAATAAAATAATGGCAGCGGGCCGTTTCCTGCGTAAAGGGCTTATTCAGGGCAGCCGGACACGGTTTGCGGCTGTATACGTTTTTATCGCGGGGCCGCAACCTTTTTGCCTGTGCGTATGTCTATACTGGTATGAAAACATTACCTTCTTCCTTCTACAGTTTGAGGGAGGAAACCGCAAATTCTGTTATTCATGGCATCGGAACCCTCCTGGCTATTACCGGGCTGGTTCTTTTAATCATCCGTTCGCGTGGTCTTCCAGCCGGGCGTGAGGACGGCGCCCTGATGACAATATCCTGCATACTGTTTGCCGGGACAATGATTTGTATGTTTCTTACCTCGACCCTGTACCATGCTGTCCGGCGCCAGAACGTAAAACGTGTACTGCGCGTTCTGGATCATTCCGCCATCTACCTGCTGATTGCGGGCACGTACACGCCTTTCTGCCTGGTTGCTCTTAAAGGCGGCTGGGGCTGGAGCCTGTTCGGTCTTGAATGGGGCATGGCCTTTGCCGGTATTACGATCCACTGCCTGAACATCAGGGCTTTGAAAAAGTTTGAACTTATTGTGCATCTCCTTATGGGCTGGGCTATAGCCGCCGGATGGTTTGTCCTGGTACGCTCGGTATCGCGGACGGCCCTTATCCTGCTTGTTTCTGGCGGTGTTTTGTATACCCTAGGAGTCTTTTGGTATCGTAAAAAAAATGTTCCCGGCGCTCACGCCGTCTGGCATGTATTCGTGCTTGCGGGGGCGGTCTGCCACTGGGTTTCGGTGTGGAACATAAACTAAAGGTTAGTCCGCGGCGTGGTTGAAATTCCTGGCTATTGTCTTTCGTGCCTGTGGTACAGGTTTTCCGTTTCTGTGACCATTGCGCATAACATAATTATTTTCGGGTTACGCTTTTAGTATTTCATAGTCCGCGGGATAAGCGAAAGAGTCCGGCTGTAAAAGGGCTCAGGCCGCGGACGGAAAAGACGGCGGGGCGTTACGGGGCGGAAGCCCCGTAGAGAGGGGCGGGTCGCAATTTTGCTATGCAAAATTGTAACCCGCCCATGCAACCTGATTTGCGGCGCAACCGTGTGCGCCGCAGGGGGAGACTTCTCACTGCTAACAGGTTAAGGACCATCGCCAGCCCGTGGGGCGCAAGGGATTGAAGCGGAAATCCTTTTTTGCCGACTGTGGCAAAAAAGATTGAAGCGGAAAGCCCGGTTTTTGGCGCGGGAGCGCCAAAAATGCGCACATATTTTCTTAATTTGTTGATAGTGGGAGACTGCCCCCTAAATAAATACAGGACAGATGAGTATCTTCACTTTGCTCCCCGGAATGTAGTATGCTGGCGTTCCCATGAGAATTCTGAAATTCGGCGGGAGTTCCGTGCAGGACGCGGTAAAGATCCGTCATGTTATTTCCCTTGTCCAGAAGGCTGAAAAAGGGGGGGGGAAGCTTTGTGTTGTATGTTCCGCGATGAAGGGCGTTACTGATGAGCTTATCAGGGCGGCGAAAACCGCGGAGGCCGGGAGCGCTGATTATTGCGGGATTATTGCGGGGATACGGGACAGGCAGGTACGGGCGGTGGAGGGGCTTTTTCCTGAGGCGGGGAGGGAGAGGGCGCTTGCGCCGCTGTTGGCGGACTGTGGGGAGCTTTTGGATATTCTGCATGGTATTGAGCTGGTGCGTGAGTGTTCGCTGCGGAGTCTGGATCTGGTGATGAGTTTTGGGGAGAGGCTGAATTGCCGTTTGATTGCTTCGGCGATGGAGAGCGGAGGAATGGCCGCCTCGTATTTTGATGCGCGGGGACTTATTGTCACGGATGACCATTTTGGCAGCGGGCGGGTGAATTTCAAGGCGAGTTACCGGAAGATAGGGCGCAGGCTGTGCGCGGCGAAGGGGATTGCGTTTGTAACGGGTTTTATCGCGGCTACGCCGGAGGGTGTTACGACGACTTTGGGCCGCAATGGTTCGGACTATACGGCGGCGATTCTGGCCGCGGCTTTGAATGCGGATTGTCTGGAAGTATGGAAGGATGTGGACGGGGTTCTTTCCGCTGATCCTACTGTGGTAAAGGACGCGTTTGTTATTGATGAGGTGAGTTACGAGGAAGCGATGGAGATGAGTTTCTTTGGGGCGGAGATTATTCATCCATACACGATGCGGCCTATACTGGAGAGGGATATTCCTTTGCTGGTTAGGAATACGATGAATCCCGGCGCGCCGGGGACGCGTATCGCGCGGAATATCAGGCGGCATTCCCGGCCTATAACGAATATTGCTTCCATCGAGGATGTCGCGCTTGTTAATGTGGAGGGCAGCGGTATGATGGGAATGCCGGGGATCGCTTCGCGGGTGTTTGCCGCTCTTGCCAAGGCCGATGTGAATGTTATTATGATTTCGCAGGCTTCTTCCGAGCATAGTATCTGTATCGTGTTCCGCGCTGATCAGGCGAAGAGGGCTCTTGCTGGATTGAAGGCGGAGCTTACGCGGGAGCTTGAGGCGCGGCAGATTGAAAACTTCCAGTTGATAAAAGACCTGGAAATCGTCGCTGTTATTGGCGAGAACATGAGGGGGACGCCGGGTCTTTCGGGCAGGCTGTTCAGCGCGCTGGGAAAAAAGAAGATCAATGTGCTGGCAATTGCCCAGGGTTCTTCGGAGAGGAATATTTCTTTTGTGGTTGAGGGCCGGGACAGGCGCGAGGCGATTAACACTGTCCATCGCGCGTTTTTCCGCTGAAGGCGCCGCGAAGGATGATTGCGTATAATGCGGCGGGCTGCCGGAGGGGGGCGCAAAAGGAGTTTTGTATATGGATAGTTATGTGCAATTGCGGCATTGGAATAAAGGGAATAAAAAATAACACTATAAAAAACAACCATTCCCCCGCCGCTTGCGGCGGGGGAATGGTTGTTTCCGATAGGTATGGATTGTCCCTGCGGGTTTAATACCAGCGTCATCCAACAATGCGGCAGAATTAAGAACCGCCCCAAGGGGCGGGGTATTAAACCCGCTTGCCGGAATAAACTATCGGCTGGATTATTGAAAAAAAGATATTAGAGCTGTCCGTACCTTTTGGTTTGCAAACAGCTTCGATGTAAAAATGACGGAGTTTACCGCCATTCCGCGGCAAACTCCACGGGACTTGTGAGAAAACCGAAGGTTGCCGGACAAGTCTATTGTCTATCCGGCTCTATAAGGGAGTAAACGATGAAATATGCCAGTACCAGAAATCCTGAAATCCAGGTGACATTTAAGGAAGCGGTTTTCCGCGGCCTGGCGCCGGACGGGGGCCTGTACCATCCGGTGAGCGTGCCGGACCTCCGCGGGCTTATTGAGAGCTTCTCAGGCAGCCATAGCATTGCCGGGATTGGCGCGAAACTGACAGCGGCGTTTTTTGGCCCGGAGATTTCCGAAGAGGCTGCCGAAGGGATTTGCCGCAGGGCTTTTACCTTTGAGCCCGCGCTTGTTTCTTTGCCTGGAGCCGGGAACATCGGCATCCTGGAGCTTTTTCACGGCCCGTCCTGCGCGTTCAAGGACTTTGGCGCGTCTTTCCTTGCCGCGGTCATGGAGGAGTTTTTGAAACAGGAGGCTTCCCGCGCCGTGATTCTTACCGCTACTTCCGGCGATACGGGGAGCGCGGTCGCGCGGGCCTTTCACAAACGCGCTAATATTAATGTAGTAATTCTGTACCCATCGGGCCGCGTTAGTCCATTGCAGGAAAAACAGCTTACTACCCTTGGCGATAACATCAGCGCCCTGGAAGTGAAAGGCAGTTTTGACGACTGTCAGAGGATGGTCAAGGAAGCTTTTTTGGACAGGGATTTGAATGAGCGTCTGCGGCTTACCAGTGCCAACTCCATCAACCTGGGCCGGCTTATTCCCCAGGCTTTTTACTACGTGTACGGCTGGACGCGGCTTTCCGCCGCGGATAGGAAGGCTGGCCCGGTTTTCTGCGTGCCCAGCGGAAATTTCGGAAACCTTACCGCCGGGGTTCTGGCCTGGCAGTGGGGCCTTCCCGCGCGGCGTTTTATCGCGGCGACGAATATCAATAAGGTTGTGCCTGAATACCTTACAGGCGGCGCGTATTCTCCGCGGCCCTCGGTTCAAACCCTCTCGAACGCGATGGATGTGGGCGATCCCTCGAACTTCGAGCGCCTTCAGGCGATTTTTGAAAAAAGCAGGGATAAAATGAGCAAACTGATTGAAGGCGTCTTTATTACCGACAGGGAAACGCGCGATACCATGCACAGCGTATATGCGGAAACAGGAATGTTTCTGGATCCGCATACTGCCCTTGGCGTTTGTGCTGCGAAACGGTATATGGCATCGCGGCAGGCGAAGGCGGCGGGCCTTGATGGGGCGCCGTGTATAAGCCTGTCCACGGCTCATCCCGGGAAGTTTATTGAAGTCGTGGAGGAGGCGACAGGCAAAAAGCCGCCACTGCCGCAAAGTCTTGCCCGCGTGCTTGATCTGCGCAAGGAATCCACTGTTGTGGAAAGTACCGGCGCGGAACTAAAAAAATTCCTCTACGAAAAATTCGCGGATCAGTAGTTCGGGAGCCGGTTTCAAAATGAAAAAGCGGCGGCGCCCATAATTCTTAAAACAAACCTGGAAGGAGGTTGTATGCGGCGTAAAAACCGGGAAATAGAAAGTATCGAGGAAAAACTTGCTATCCTTGCCAAATACAAGGTCTGCCGCCTCGCCATGGCGGATGGCGGCATGCCATATATAGTACCCCTGAATTACGGATATGAATACGCGCAGGGGATTTTAACGCTGTATTTCCACGGTGCGGGCGAAGGAAAGAAAATCGATATTCTCAAAAAAAATCCGCATGTGTGTTTTGAAATTGACGGCGAAGGCAGCCTGATCGACGGCGGCGGCAACGCCTGCCAGTACAGCTACGCCTACGAAAGTATCATCGGATTCGGCAGTCTCATGTTCCTTGAAGACCCGGCGGA
>JAISAF010000299.1 GCA_031266855.1 Spirochaetales bacterium | reverse complement strand
AAAAACCGGCGGTAAATCACGCGCTTTTGCGAAGCAAAAGCGCGGACTTTAGGGTTATACGCAAGTCCGCTGTTTGCCGCTGGTGCGCGCGCCAGGGATTGTAGCGGAAATCCTTTTTTACCGCGAAGCGGTAAAAAAGATTGGAGCGGAAAGCCCGACCCCGGCGCTCCGCGCCGGGGGGGCGCCCAAATCTTTGTGTGGCGGAATAAACTTGATATTCATAAAAGTATGTGCCGGCCTTGAAAAATCTGATATAGATGGTTTTGTCAATCGCGAAAATCTGTTATATTGAAAGAGTGGATGGCTATGGCGGAAACAATGTTTGACAAACTGGTTAAGGAAATCTCTTCGGAGGAGCGGCGGAATCTGCTCGAGCAGCTCAGCCAGAAGGCGCCGGTGTGCGAAGACCCGATGAGGCCGGATGAGCCGGAGAGTAAAACCGCCGATTTGGACGAAATTTACCGGGGGCTTGGTTTTTTGTCGCGGCTGGTAATTTACCTGAAGATGCTGTTTACCGGACGCCAAAGAGAAGATGTCCTGGAAAGGGAGCTGCTTGCGAATATAGCGCGTGATATTCAAAAAAGAAGTCCTGGCATTATGAATTTTTCCAATGGGACTTTCCTTCCGGCTTTCTGCGAGGAAATCACAATGTTGAGGGACAATGTGCAGACTTTTCTTTTCCCTTTAAGCCATGCCGAAGGCGATGCCAAGGGGGACTTTATTGCTTTTCTCGCGGGCGTTCTTATGGAAGATGTTCAGGCCCGGCTTTTTCGTGAAACAGACCCGTATTATCTCGCGGCCAAAGTTATGCGCAAGGGGCAGGTTTCCTTTACGCCCGAAGAGTGGGAAGACCGGCAGAATATGGATTTGCCGCTTTCCGCGGATATGCCCGATGGCGAGATGAAAAAAATGATGGGAAACAGTCTTGATGATATTCTTGCCGCGATTCCTTCCGATGGCAAAACCCTTATGTACCAGAATATGAAAGTCCTGTATCACCTTCTTTCCCTGTCCAAATTTTCATTCAAGAAGCTGATCTCCTGTTTTTCCTCCGGCCCGGATAGCGCTGCGGCGCCCTGTCCTATAAGCAGGCTCAAGGATCAGGTGATGCGGCTTGCGGAGATTATGTGCAATATGAAGGCGCCGCCTTCGCCTGTTCTGCTGCGGGTGCTGTTGCTTTTCTGTAATCAGGAGAAAACGGGTTCCGCCCTGGAAACCGAAGTTGTGCGGCAAATTACCCAGGCCGACAGGGCGGTCGGGAGCATCAGGGAAATCAACCGGCGTATACCCTGGCTGCTTATTGCCCGGTATGTGTCGCGTAACCTCAATTACGCCTATACGATATCCGGCGGGGCCGAAGACTGGTTTTCGGTTTTGAAACAGTTCTGGCATGGCAGGATAGAGGCGCAGTATAAGGATTTTACCAGCAGGCGAAAGGAGAGGGAGTTGCGCAGGGAAATCCGTATTATTTTTGACCCGGCGCCTGTACAGGAAATCTCCGGTTACAGTTTTCCTGTTGATGGGAATACTGTCAGCGGCGCGTATCCTTTAAGCCTGAGCCTCGTGAAAACTTTTCTTTCCGCGGTTTTTCCCGGCGATTTGGGCGGGCATTTGAAAACGGTATTAATCGACGGGGTTTTCTATAAGGACGATAACCGCAAGGAATTCGCCGATGGCTATAACGTTCTTTTGAAGGCTGGCGGTATGCTGGCAAGCCTGGAAGCGCGTCTTGCGCCTGACGGGGATGTGAGGCTGGCTGTCAAGGCGAACATGAAGGAGTACGCGCCCGCCGTACTGAAACGCAGAAAAATCCATGCTATTGTCAGGGAGACAGACCTTGATGCCGAATATCTTCTGCAAACCGTCCAGAGCGGGCTTTTGGCCCTTTCCAAGGTTGTGAACGGCATCCTCTATGGGGAAATTGGCGGGAAGTACGATACCCTGTCCAATCTCAGCTATCTGGGCGGCAAGGCAAACGCGGGATTCCGCAGCGGCCTTGACGGAGACCTGCGAAAACTCAGCGCCTTGAACGGCCTTTTGCAAAAACTTGTGCCGCTGGAAAAGGGCTGGCAGGAAGCGCGCGACGCGCGGGATGCGCATGAGGACAGGGACGTGAAGGAGGGCGGGGCGTGAGCGGCGGCTGGCTGAGCCTGGAATGGGGGGAACCTTTTGACGGCGGCGCTCCCGCGGCTCTTCTTTCGCTTGCCTGCTGTGGCGACATGAGGCTGCGGCCCCGGCCCGCCGCGATTGTTATGGAGGAAACCGCCCGGCTTTTTCCTGGCAGACGTTTTGTCTGGCTGCGCCAGGAACACACGCGTAATGTCCTTCGCGTCGGCGCGGGCGATACGGACGCGGGCGCCGCTGTCGCGGGCTTGAGCGGCGACGGCCTTGTAACGGACGACCCCGCGGCGCTTCTTGGCGTCAGCGTCGCGGACTGCATGCCTATTTTTCTGTGGGACACTGCGGGCGGCGCGCGGGCGCTCCTGCACTCCGGCTGGAAGGGCACGGGAATCGTCCGCGAAGCCCTTGGGCTGATGCGGGCCTCCTATGGCTCGCGGGCGGAAAATATCCGCGCCCTTTTGGGGCCGTGCATACGGCCCTGCTGCTACGCCGTCCCAGAGGAACGCGCGCGGTACTTTGCCGGAGAGTTCGGCGGCAACGCCGCGGTCTTCCAGGACGGCGCCTGGCGTCTTGATCTTGCGGCCGCGAACACAAACATCCTCAAGGCCGAAGGCGTTATGCGCATTTCCACCTGCCCGGCCTGTACCTGCTGCGACACGCGCTTCTCGTCCTACAGGCGGCAGGGAAAAAACGCGTATACCAGTATGCTGGCCCTGTGCGCGCAGGATGGGAAAAGCCTCTCTCCGCTAAACCTGGCCCGCGGAATTTTTTAACCGCGAAGTCGCGGAAGTCGAATAAGTATAAGAAATGAAATATTTTAACTTTTTTCCTTCGACTTATTCGACTTCGCGGTAAATCTCTAAAAGTATAATTTTTCGGGCTGGCTATTCGTAAACCGACGTTTCCCGGTCAACCCTTATTGACAACGGTTCAAAACAAGTATACACTTTATAGTGTACACTATAAAGCAGGGGAAATATGGAGACATATATGGAAGTTACGACGAAACAGTTACGAAGCCAGCCCGGACGAATCATTTCCCAGGTAAATAACGGGCAGGAGATAACAATAACCTATAGGGGCAAAGCGTTCGCGAAAATAGTACCTTGTAAGAAAGAAAGTTCAAAACAGAGTGCTAATCCTGAAAATGAATTATTTGGTATGTGGAAAAACCGGGACGATATAAACGACGTGGATAGGTATGTAAGGAATATCAGAAAAGGAAGAGACGTATGTTAATTGATACCGATGTACTAATATGGTATTTACGGGGAAATGAAAAAGCGCGGAAAATAATAAGCAATAATATCCCATTTAAAATATCTGTTATAAATTACCTGGAATTACTACAGGGAATGAAAAGTAAAAACGAACTAAAATTATTACAAAAATATTTACGGCAATGGTCTGTCGAAATAATACAGATTAATGAAAATATATCAACAAGGGCAATGTTTTTAGTGGAGGATTATTTTTTAAGCCATTCGCTGGAATTACCGGACGCCATCATAGCGGCGGCATCGCTGGAAAGGCAGGAAATATTATTAACAGCAAATGATAAACATTACAAGTATATACCAAATATGCAATTAAGAAAATTTAAACCTTAACAGGCTGATTACACTAAAAAGACCGAATATAGCCAGAAAGAAATCCAGCCGCAAAGCCACGGAAGTAAAATAAGTAAAGAATAGAGCTGTTCGGAAGCTGAGATTTCCGAACAGCTCTAATAAACCATTTTAGCTCTTTTTCTTCGACTTTGCGGTAAAATTTTAAGACTTACCGGCTACTAGTACTTCCCGTCCGCGTAATCCACCCAGCCCCCGGCTTCCACGAGGCTCTTGTCGAAGGCCGCGATGCGGTAGGTGTATTTCTTTTCCCCGCCCGCGCCCTGTACCGTCACGCTGTCCGCCGCGAAATCGACAGACAGCCGCGCCGGGGACGCTGAGAAGGTTTTGAAAATCTCCTCGATATCGGCAGCCGGAAGCTCAACCGCCAGCATACCGCAGTTGAACATATTCTGGCGGAAGATACGCGCGAAGTTTTCCGCAATGACAATAGTAATACCGTTTTCTTCCAAAGCCCAGGGCGCGTGCTCGCGCGAAGAGCCGCAGCCAAAGTTCGCGCGGGAAATAACAGCCCGCTTGTCCCTTAAATCCCGGCCGGGATCGAAACCAGCGATCTTCAAGTCTTCCAGAAGATGAGGTTTCAGCGCGTCCTTGAAGTTTTCCGTCAGGTATTTCGCGGGAATGATCTCATCCGTATTAATATCCGATTTATCCAGAAACAAAAGATTTCCGTTAAAATTTTTCATAGCCTTCTCCTTTTTGTTATCTCCGAAAAAGTTATCCCTGAAAAGCGCTCGAGTTTTCTATATGCCCGGCAATAGCGGTAGCCGCCGCCGTGGCTGGACTTACCAGATGAACCATACCGCCCTTTCCCATTCTGCCGCTGAAATTGCGGTTCGACGTGGAAGCGCAGACCTCGCCTTCGGCCAAAACCCCGTTTGACATTCCCAGACACGCGCCGCAGGTCGGATTGGTTACACAGAAACCGGCGTCAAGAAATACTTTGATAAGGCCATCTTCCAGAGCCCTGTTAAATACCGCGGTTGTGGCCGGGGCAAGAATGGCGCGAAGACGCGGGTTTACACGTTTGCCGCGTACAATAGCGGCGACCTCCCGTAAATCCTCGTAGCGTCCGTTAGTGCAGGAACCTATATACACCTGATCAACCGGAGTTCCCCGCATTTCCCGCACGGTTTTTATCTCGTCCGGTTTGTACCCCACAGTCATAACAGGTTCCAGACCCGACACATCAAGCTCCACCGTTCCATCGTACACAGCATCAGGGTCAGAAGCCCACTGCCTGTACTGCGCAAGAGCCGCCTCCTTGGAAGAAAACTCCCCCGATATGAAAGGCCACAAATAATCAACAGTCACCGCGTCGGGCATGCAGATGCCGCTGGTGCCGCCGGCCTCGACAGCCATATTACACAGAGTCATCCGCGACTCCATGGAAAACCCATCGATGACAGGGCCATGAAACTCCATTACCCTGTCAGTCGCGCCGTTTACACCGATCTTCGCGATAATCGCGAGAATCACATCCTTCGCAAAAACCCCCTGCCGCAATTTTCCCGTTATGCGAAAGCGCATGGTTTTCGGCGTGCGAAAAGCGCAGACACCTTTAAGTATCCCCACCTCAAGATCGGTAGTTCCCACCCCCGCGGCAAAAGCGCCAAAAGCGCCATGAGTGCAGGTGTGGGAATCGCCCATAATGACAGCAAAGCCGGGACGGACAAAACCCTTCTCAGGAAAAATCGCGTGACAAACCCCGTTACTGCCAATATCAAAAAAATCGTCAATCTTATGTCTGCGCGACCAGTCGCGCAGTATCTTCCCTTGAAGCGCCGTTTTAGAATCCTTTGCGGGACTTACATGGTCGATAACAACCTTAATCTTTGACGCGTCAAAAACCCTGTCCCGTCCCCGCGCGATAAGATCGTTTAACGCGATTGGCGTTGTAATCTCATGACAGAACACCCTGTCCAGCCTTAGCACCTGTACATCCTCGAAAGGCTTGTCTACCAGATGGGCCTCAAAAATTTTCTGTGCCGTAGTCTTTCCCATTGTTTCCTCCTATTGTCCGCCAAAGTAATGCATCTTCGGCGGCGTAATTATCCAAATGGCCTTCAACGGCCGTTTGCCCGTATTGCGCAGCAGATGAGGAATCGACGAAGCAAAATTAATACTGTCCCCCTTCCCCAGACTGTAAGTATCCCTGCCATAGCTCAGCTCTCCCCGACCATCGAGGATTATGCCCAGCTCCCTGCCATCGTGCCCGTAGTCCCGGCTTCCCTGCTGCCTGCCCGGCTCTATCTCCAGAAGAACCGCCTCCACCGCGTGACGGTTTTCCTCCTCGGTAAGCAGCGAAAGCTGTTCATAGCTGACCCCCGCTCTCCTCATGCGGCTGCGATCCTTCTGGCGCAGCACCGTCGCCTTTTTTGTACGCTTGTAATCGCTAAAAAGATATTCCAAATCAATCTCAAGGAAATCCGCAATCGACAGAAGCGTATCAATCGACGGCGAAACCCTGCCCGTCTCAATCTGCGAAACAAGACTCTCGCTGACACCCGCGCCCCCCGCGAGATCCTTAAGAGTCAGCCGCTTCTGTTCCCGCACCCTGCGGATTTTTTCCCCAAAAGAAGAATTCCCCGTCTTTAACAATACTGAAACTCCTTGAGTATTTATAAAGTATAAAAGCAAAGAATGTCAAGCGGAAAAATAAAGAAATTTGTTTGTTTTTACGTCATTTTGGCGCATTTTTTGCGGCTGCGCCGCAAAAAATGCGGGCTATCCGCTCCAAGTCCTCGGATTTGCCAATGCAAATCCTGTGGGCTTTCCGCTCCTATCCAGGATGCATGGGCGAGCAGCGAATTTGCACAGCAAATTCGTGACCAGCCCCTTGCGCGCGCACCAGCGGCAGCGCATAATTGCCTCCGGCAATTATGCGCCCCCGGAATGGCCTCACGGCAATTCCGGGGCCTGGTTCCGCTCGGCGTAGGCTCCGCCTACGCCGGATTAGAAGCAAGCGTCCACGCTTGCGGCTTTGAACCTCTGCCCGGCGTAGTCTGGAGACTACGCCGGGCAGGGCTGTATCATTTAAATTTTCTTCGACTTCTTTTTCGACTTCGCGGTTTTTCTTTTTCTTCCTCCATGTGTCGGCCCTGTTTTTTGTGCTGCCGCTACTGTTAAAAAACAGGGCTTGACTCTTTTTTCAAAAACTGATATGCTCCTTTAATTATGAGAGCCGGACAAATAAAAGGTTTTCCTGAAATTTATACTTTAGTAGAGCATCCTGGTATGGTTTTTGCTCTCTCTCTCTCTCTCTCTCTCTCTCTCTCTCTCTACTATATAGTAATACTCACCGTCATCTTTTCCCCGCCATTCGGTACGCTACGGTTCCGCCGTATTTTTTTCAGGGGATAGATCTGCCCAAAAAGGAACAACGCGCCCCGGCGCGGGGTTTTTACCTAAGGGATTTTTTTCGTGAAAATAAATACAGGAGGTTTATATAAAAGGAAAATTGATATGTATAAGATTGAGAAACGTATGTTTTTCAAAAATTTTACGAAGGCGTTATAGAAGGAGAATAAAATGGCAAACAAAAAAAATTACACAGGACTGCTTATACTGGTCCTGGTAATACTGATGGGTGGCGGATTGGTATCCTGTATCAGTATTTCGAAAGTGGAAGAAACGGAAACATCCAAAACTCTTCTTGCCGCGGCAAGTGAAATATTTGCCGCCGAAAATAATGGGATGGCTCTTGATCAATTCAAAGCAGCCTATGAGTTAAAATTTACCGGGCTGGAATTTGGTGAACAACTTGAAACATTCGGTAGTGGTGATATGTATTTAGATTTTCTTTATGAAGGAAGAGACTACAGGCTTACTTTAGTTCCAGGCGAACACGGATATGTTTCCGCCCGGCGCTGTGTAGAGAAAATAAATTAGACTTGTCCGGTAACTTTCCGGGGGTCTATGGAATTTGCCGCGAAGCGGCGGCAAATTCCGTTCCCGAAGCCGCGGGATTTCCGAACAGCCCTATTCTTTTTCTGTTTCAGCGCCGCCGGTAAACTTTTTTATAAGCGCCCTGCCAGCTTCTGTCTGCTCAAGTCCCGCAAAAAGCCCATTCAGCGCGGCGGCTCCTTTCGATGTAAATACATCGGTTATTTTGTTTAATCCTGATTCAATATTGCCCGCGTTTGCCAGTATTTCTATTTTCGCGTTACCAATATTTTTCGCCTGTTCAATACCAACATCCCGGTTTGCTTTTATCTGTTCAATAGTAATAAGGTACTGCTGATACTCTTTATTTTCCCCGACTTCTTTTGCCAGTGTTGTCTGCGCCGTAACAGACGCAAGCTGTTTGGCTTTTTCGGCCTCAGCTTCCGCAAGCCCGATAGACTGCTTTCCCTTCGCCTCGTTTTGCTGCTGAACAAGGGTAGCGGCGGCTACCTGCTCAATCCTGAACTTGGAAGCCTCCGTCTCTTTTTCGACAGCCGTCTTCTTCGCCTCGGCTTCGATTTCTATAACGGATTTCTGTGCCCGCGCCTGAACTTCCCGCTGATACTTTTCCGCGTCCGCACCGATACTGACAATTTCCTTTTGCTTATTGGCGCTTACTATTGCCGCTTCTTTTTCAATTTCGGCCGCGCGGACGGTATTCACCTGGCTTACCGCCATGGTTTTTTCGGCCGTAACTTTGCTTTCTTCGGAAATCGCCTGCTCCGCGTGCTGTTTCGCTATACCGACCGCCTGATCCGATTTTGCCACAGCCTCTCCCGATGCCTGGGCCGCCGCGGCTTTTTTAACCTCGACCTCTTTTGTCGATTCTATTTCCGCTTCCTGCGCCTTTTGCCGGTTAAGGGCCACTGTTATACGGGATTCCTTTTCGATTTCCGATTTTTTCTTAGCCATAATATCCTGTATTACATTGCTGTCCTTCGCGTCTTTTATATCCATCAGTTCAATATTCTTTACCGGCACAACGCCCCACTGGATAAGCTCGTCTTTAACATCGGTAGTGAACTGCTCCCCATAAATCGAGCGCTCCTGCATGATAGATTCAAGATCCGATTTCGCCATAATCGATCGTACCGAACCCTGTACGATCCCCGCCAGATGGTCGTGAAGCTCGGTCATATTTTCGACTTTCTGGGCCGCCTGATTCGTGTCGGCGATGCGGAAAAAGGCTTTTACATCAACAGTAAAAGGCAGACGGTTTTTGTCGTAAGCTTCGTAGCTGTTCAAGTCAAGATCAAAGTTGCTTACCGGAAGTTCCCGCACCGTAACGCCAAATAAGGGCAGCCAGACAGGCCATTTATAATAAACATTGCCCGCCGGCTGGCTTACGCCGTAAGACACCGTTGTTTTGGAACGCTGGATAATGTGCACGGTATTCGCCGGAACAATGCGCCGCAGCTTGAGGATATTGATTATCAGCACAAGCGCAATAATTAATCCCGCGAATAGTGGTATAAGAGAAAGTATGTGTTGAAACTGAAACATAAAGCCCCCTTAGCAGTCGTATTATTGACAGTATATCGTCTCCCCGGTTTATGTGTCTACGCTGGCAGGGCATCGGCGTCAAAATTTCTCTAAACGCGGCATGTTTTGAAAAGAAATCACCACGAAGTCGAAGAAGTTAAAAAAGGAGGTAAAAAAAGACCTAAAGAGCAAAAACTTATTCGACTTTGCGGTAAAAATTCTGATTTTTTATCAGCATGACGGGAAAGCGCCCAGGGGGTGAGAACCGGAAGCTTATCGGATAAGCCCGCTTCATTTAACCAGTTTTTTTAACGGTTTTATTGTTTTTAATCCCCAGTCATAATGACTTGATGTCGAGGATATTAAAAATGAACCCAG
>JAISAF010000108.1 GCA_031266855.1 Spirochaetales bacterium | reverse complement strand
AAACCAAGCTTGAACACCGTGTTAGCCGTGCGCCAGAAACATTGATCGCGTTCGCTGTCGCTTAACGGGAGCGAATTGTATTTTGCTATTTCCGTCGCCACATTGAGGATCTCGTCAGCGGCAAAAAGTATACGCTGTGCGCCAAAAGTCTTAATGGCCTGGAGAAGATGGTGCGCCATTATCCAGGATGTTTCAAGGTATACGTTGGGGCATTCATAGGCGGCCAGGAAAGCCTCGTCGGTATAAATCACCATGCCGCTGTGCGCTATCACGCAGGGAACATTGGGGAACTGCTTGCAGCGCCGGATAACCTGTGATGGCAGGGCAAGCGGCGCTCCTGTTCCGGTATGAACCATGATGGGGATGCCCAACTCCTCGCAGATTTTCCACATCATTTCGGCCCGGACATTCGACGGAGAGCAGCCGAAAGCCATAGGGTGCAGTTTCATTCCGACAAAGCCAAGCTCTTTGACGCAGCGCTTTGCTTCATTATAAAAATCCGTTTCGTGCAGATACGGAGTCATTGTAATCATACCGAAAATCCGCTTGGGATTCTGCGCGGCAAGGCGGGCAATGCGGTCGTGATTTTCCTTAATTTCATCGAGGTAGATGTGTCCATACATCCCTTGAAGGACAGTGGCTTCTACATTGTTTGCGTTCATCATCTCCATAATTTCCGCTTCGGTCCGGGTTTCCTCAAATACAAGGTCAACTCCCAAATGTGCGTGCGCGTCAATAATCATAATTACCTCCAAAATATAAATAAATCATCACTGCCTGTAGTGTGAAGTAATTTTGACACCGGGTATGGGAATTGTCAATGTGTATCGGCAGCCTGGAACCAGGCCGCGGAATTGCCGTGAGGCAATTTCGCGGGTACGCGTTTATGGGGTGTGTTAGCCGCTGGTGCGCGCGCAAGGGATTGTAGCGGAAAGCCCACAGGAATTGCATAGGCAATTCCGAGGACTTGGAGCGGAAAGCCCGGTTTTTTACGGATATGGAATTTGCGGAGCAAATTCCATATCCGTAAAAAATGCGCCCAATTCCTTCGCGGCTTTCATTTCCTACAAACCGGAAAATATCCGGCGGTAATCCGGCGATTCGAGTATAAGCTGTTCATGCTTCCCCTGGCACAGAATTTCGCCGCCCTTCACGAACAGAATAAGATCGGCCCAGCGGATTTGGCTAAGCCGGTGAGTTACGACAAAAGTTGTCCGCCCCTGCGCCGCGGCTTTTATCGCATGAAGAATTTCATCCTCGGTTGCGCTGTCGCGCGAAACAGCCGCGTCGTCAATAACCAGAACGCGGGGATTCATAAGAAAGACGCGGGCAAGGGCGATACGCAGTCTTTGATCCGCGGGCAATTCCACGCCGCCTCCGCCAAGCCGGGTGTCATAGCCATGTTCCAGGCTACTTATAAACCCGTGCGCCTGAGCCTGCCGCGCGGCATCGAGAATGTCCTTCTCCTGCGCGCGGGCGCTGCCTAATGCGATGTTTTCCCGTACCGTCAGCGGAAAAACAAAAGCGTCTTCACCGATGAAGGCGGCTGTAGAGCGGAGTGTCCGCTCGTCCCATTCGCGGATGTCCGCCGCGTCAAAGCTGATGGTCCCCATATCCGGTTTCAGCAGGCCCGCCGCAAGCAGGGCCAGGCTTGTCTTTCCGGCGCCCGCCGCGCCGGTTATAACTACAAAAGCGCCCTCCTGCACGGAAAAACTTACCCGCCGCAAAACGAGGGCCGAATCGTAACTGAAAAACACGTTCTCAAACTCAACAGCCCCGCGGACGGCGTTTTTTTCAGGGCCGGGCCGCGGGCCGGATTCCGGGCCGGATTCCGGGGCGGGTCTTCGCGAAGGAAAAACATGCGAAGGCGCTTTCCGGTAAACGCGGTAAGCGGCGGGACAGGTTTTCGCCGCGTAAAAAAAGACCAGGAAAAAAACGATAAAGGAGATAAGGCCGCCGCCGCCGATGAAGCCGTTCTTCCATAAAAAAAAGCCTTCATAGGCGGCAGCCGCGAAAAAAACACCGGAAAGAAAAACAGGCGGATACCGCGTCCCGGCTTTTTCCCGCTGAATACGGCCATCCCTCAAAAAAAGCGCGTCCGTAGTAAAGCGGTTTGCCACATCCGTTTCCATAGCCTGGGACAGAATCGTCTCCCGTCCGGCTTCGGCCTCCGCGATTTCCGCGCCGAGTCTTTCCAGCCGCGCTTCCTCTTCCAGAGCCGCCGCCCCCGTATGCCAGTCATAGCCGCGCAAGGTAAAAAAAACAAAAACCGTAAATGCCACGGGCAGGGGAAGCAGGAGGGGATGTATGGAACTTATCGCGAAAAGCGAAGCCAGGCACGCCGTGCCCGCGTTCAGCAAACGGAAAAAACCCGGGTACACAGCCCTGCCCGCGGCGCGGGAACTCTCCAGAATTCCCCTGGAAAGCTCTTCGGGCCCGCGCCGGACATAAAACGCGAAATCCCTTGCCGCGCGATCAGCATAAAAAGCATCGCGGTAATCCTGTTCCGCGCGGACGCCAAGACGCGCCCCCGCGGCGTTTCCGGCCCAGGCGGCGATACCGTAGAGCAGCGCGAACAAAGCCCCCCGCGGGGCAAAGTACAAAAGGCCCTCCGCTCCCGCGCGTAAGGGTTTCCCGGAAAGCCCCACGGCACTGCCAGCCGCGAGAATAAACGCGCACAGGGAAAACGCGCATACCGCCGCGGACAAAACGAGAATACAATACACAAGAGGATACCGGAACACTCCTGCCGCCGGAGGCTCCCCGGCCGCCCCGGATATCTTTTTTGAACTCATACTTCACTATACTCTGGAAAACGCGCCCCTGAAAACAGGCCGCTTCTTCGGAAAACCAGCCCGGATGCCCGGCTACTGCCTGTCCTTTACCAGCATTTCAAAACCGCGATCATATTTCCGTTCCGCCTCAGCCGAAAAAAAACACGCGGGGAATTGTCCCGCCTCCCTGTGCCGCGCCACACATTCGCAGCATTTTCCGTGCCGGGGGCAGTCCGCCGTACAGGAACATTTAATTGAAGCATTGAATTCACACGCCATAAAACCACTCCTTATTATAGAATCCTTGTTATTTACCCGCGATGTTTGGAACCCTTCCGCTTACGAACAATCCCCTACGCAGCTATGGGCCAGCAAAATCAATAACTATAATAATTAACTATAACGCCCAGGAAACAGAACAGCAAGTATCCCGATTACACTAAAAAGCATAATCAGAAATTTACCGACAGGCCGAAAAAGCCGAAGAAAGAAAACTAAAATGTTTTTTTTAGAGCCGTTCAACATTTTTATAATATTCAGAATTTGGGCGCATTTTTGGCGCTTCGCGCCAAAAACCGGGCTTTCCGCTCCAAGTCCTCGGATTTGCTCATGCAAATCCTGCGGGCTTTCCGCTTCAATCCCTTGCGCACGCACCAGCGGCAGCGCAAAATCGCTTCGCGATTTTGCCACCAGCCAGGACGTATAGGCTGGTCGGAAAAATGGGTACGCAAATTTTGGTCCAGCCCCCTGCGCGCGGAAAGGTTTTTACAGACATTTTACCGGGGCTTTCGTTTTTTAACTTCCGCGATTTCGCGGTTAGATCTTTTTCTGATTATTCGTGTAATTCAGCCCGCTATCGTCCGGCCTCTTCGTGTTCGCGTATCAGTTTCGTAAACTCCCCGCCGTATTTTTCCATCTTAACGGTTCCCACACCGGAGACCTCCAGAAACGCGTCCGCGCTGCGGGGCCGCTTCCTGCACATATCCCGAAGCGAGGCGTCCGAAAAAACAATATAGGCCGGAACATGCGCCCTTCGCGCCAAAGCCGCGCGAAGATCCTTGAGCTTCGCCAAAAGCCCGGAATCAAGATTCCATGTCTCCCCGCCGACGGCTGGATCCGCGGCAGCCCTGGCAGCCTCTGTAGTCCGCGTTTCGGCTTCCTTACGGAGCATCATCGACAAAGGCTTTTTCCCAAAAATAATTTCCCCCGACCGCGGCGAAGGGCATACCACCGGATATTCCTCCCCCGCGGACGCAAGATAGCCCTGTTCAATAAGATACTCCAGAATAGTCTGTATGCGCCGCACATCCATATCCGACATAATACCGTAGGTACTTAACGTATCCAAACCAGGCCCGGTAATTTTCCCGCTTTTTGAACCCTTCA
>JAISAF010000099.1 GCA_031266855.1 Spirochaetales bacterium | reverse complement strand
CCGCTTATTTTTCTGTCAGGAAGCGCGCTGATGCTGGCCTCGTTTGCAAGGCTGCCGAATATACTGGGAATAAGTTTTGTATTGGCGCTGGTCTATGCCCGGTTCATGGAAAAGCAGCCGCTGACTTATCTTGTAAAAGACATGCTGGTTTTCTTTTTTGGCGTACTGGCGACGTTTGTTGTTGTTGCGATAGTAATGTTTTTGCTGGGACATTTATCCATCTACAGGGACGCCGTAAGGAACCTCTTTCTTGGAACAAAGGAAAATTTGTCCCACTACGGCAGCCGGACAATGGAAAAGAAATTTTTTCTTGATTGGGCGCGGGCTTTATTTTCCGCGGGCCTGATGCTTGGAGGGTTTTTCTGTGTTCGTGCCGTGCTGAGAAAGATTTCTGTTTCATATAGCCGGTTTTTTTGCCTTGTGATTCTGGCGATTATAACCGCGGCTGTTACATGGATGAAAGTATGGTCTGAATCAATGGTTATTGTATATCCTGTTATTGGTTTTGCCACGTTGACCTGTATACTCATTATTGTCTTTGCGGGCAACGAATATAAAAAACAAAAGCTGCTTGCCTTGATGAGCATATTTTTTATTGGAACCCTTTCTGTCGGATCGGATACGGGTATGAAAGTTGGTTCCTACGCTATGATTTTTGGTTTTCCGCTTTTGTTGTGGTATTGGTTTGAATTGCCGGAAACCAGGTTTGTTGTGGCAACATATCAGATGGGAAAACTGGCAAAGGAGTCCCGGATAAACTGGGGGCGGCTGCTTCGGAAAAATGTTATGATTTTCGTTTTGGTTCTGTATGCCGCCTATAGTATTCCCTTTACTTTTCGTAATGTATACCGGGATAATTCCCTGCGGTGGCGGATGAGCGCGGCGGTTGACCACCCGCTGCTGCGGGCGGTTTTTACGACTCCGGAAAGGGCCGCTGTTATAGAGTCTTTGCTGGCGGAGCTGGAACGGTATGTAAAACCTGGCGATGTCCTCATCGCCTTTGAGAGTATTCCTCTGCTGCATTTTTTAACACAGACGCGCCCGTATCTTTATAATCCCTGGCCGATTCTTTATTTACCTGGTGAATTTGATAAAAATCTGAAACGGGCGCGCAGGGAACGGCAGAGTCTTCCCCCCGCGGTACTGGCAAAAGTGGAGACTCGCAGTGAATCCTGGCCGAAGAACAGCGGACTTAATATAGCGGAGACTTCAAAGGCCGATAGAAAGCTTTTGCACAATTTTCTTGAAGATTCCCGCTATGTAAAAGTATGGGAAAATGAAGCCTTTGAAATTTTTATGCCGCCGGAGGATTGAATGCCTGCCTCTGTGTGGCATAACGGCTGTGTTTTGCGAAATAATTTTCTTTTTAGCGCCTGTTTAATAACCCATTTATAATTCGGAATTTGGGCGCATTTGCGGCGTAAAACTCCGCAAACCGGGCTTTCCGCTTAAATCTTTTGGCTGCGCCAAAAGGATTTCCGCTACAATCCTTTGCGTACGCACAGCGGCAGCGCAAAATCGCTCCGCAATTTTGCTGCTCGCTCAGCCCCTTGCGCATCCAGGGTTTTTTCTGTAACCGCTACCCTGTAATTTTCCCGCCGCTTTCTTTCATTTCATTCCTGTCAAAGTTTCAATTACTTCCTCTTCCTGTCTGTTTCAAAATACTTCCCTGTTTTCCTGTACCGCTTCCGCTACCGGGCTGGCCCGCGTTCCCTCAAAACCCTCTTTATCCCTATTCATTTTTTTCGCTGTCCTGAAAACTTTCCGGCGAACTGTCTTCTGTTTAACGTTGCCGTCCGTGTATCCTGGCTGGCCTGCGAATTTGCAGAATGCAAATTTGCAGGCCGTCGCTGGGCGCGCGCAAGGAATTGCAGCGGAAAGCCCACAGGAATTGCGTGGGCAATTCCGAGGACTTGCAGCGGAAAGTCCGGTTTTTTGCGGTTTGGGGATTTGCGCCGCAAATCCCCAAACCGCAAAAAATGCGCCACTATAGAAGAGTTGATGTTTTTTGAAAATCGGGGGATTCGGTATTGTCATGTTCATTTTATTGTGTTACTATATAAGAAATGAACAATGGAGGCTTAGGGATGAAACGATTTTTGATGTTGGCGCTGCTGGCGTGCTGTGTGGCGCCGTTATTTGCGGGGGGCGCGAAAGAGGATAAGCGGGTGGTTATTTATACCAGTACCGAAGATTTCAGGACGGAACATATTCAGCAGTTGTTGAAAGAAAAATTTCCTGATTACGATATTACTGTGCAGGTGCTTTCGACAGGAAACCATGCGGCGAAAATAAAGGCCGAGGGGACTTCCACGGAGGCGGATATTATTATTAATCTTGAGACGGGGTATTTGGAATCGGTAAAGGATGCGCTGGCGGATTTGTCTTCTTTTGATACGTCGGAATTTCTTCCTGAATTGATTCCGGCTGACTACAAGTATTTGCCTTGGGACAAGTCGTCGGGCGTTATCGCCGTTGATCGCAGAAAGCTGGAATCGCTGGGTGTTCCTGTTCCCGCAAACTATGATGATCTTATAAAGCCGGCGTACAGGGGGCTTCTTTCTATGCCAAATCCGAAAAGTTCCGCTACCGGATATATGTTTTTGATAAGTCTTATTAATCTGAGGGGCGAGGACGCGGCGTTTTCTTATTTTGATAGATTCGCGGAAAATGTTCTTCAGTTTACGTCTTCCGGGTCGGGGCCGGTGAATGCGCTTTTACAGGGGGAGGCCGCTATTGGTCTGGGCATGACCATTACGGCAACGGATGCCATTAATAACCGAAAGGCTGCTTTTGAGATGATTTATTTTAAGGAGGGGGCGCCTTACAATACCAGCGGTATGGGTATTATAAAGGGGAAGGAGACGCGGCCTGTTGTGCGGGAAGTTTTTAATTTTATTATTGACAAAGTGGTGAAGGATGATAAGGAACTTTACTGCCCGGAAGCGATTTTCAAGAATTCCGTTAATAATATTCCAAACTATCCCAAAGATATTCCGTATGCGGATATGACGGGTGGAACGGATCTCGCAAAAAAAGAACGCCTTCTGGCGAAATGGAAGTATTAAAAGAGATGAGTGTTAAACTCGAAGTGCGGGATCTGGTTCAGGTTTTTGGAAAACAGAAGGTTTTGCACGGGATCGGTTTTTCCGTGATGGAAGGGGAGTTTCTTTCCATTCTTGGGCCTTCGGGTTGCGGGAAGACGACCATTCTGAGGATACTGATAGGGCTTCTTGATCCTACTTCGGGTTTTGTCGTGAAGGACGGTGTGGATATTACTCATGCGCCGCCTTCCCGGCGCAATATGGGTATTGTGTTCCAGAATTACGCGCTTTTTCAGAATATGACGGTTCTGGGTAATGTGGAGTATGCGCTGAGGTTTCATCCGGGACGGGTGAGCGGGCAGGACGCGAAGCCTTTGACTGGCTTTGAATTAAGAAAAAGGGCGCGGGAAGCTGCCTGTGATATTATCGAGCAGGTGGGGCTTGGCGCGCATATAAATAAGAAGCCTTACAAGCTTTCCGGCGGGCAGCAGCAGCGTGTTGCCATTGCCCGCACGCTGGCGATGAATCCTGAAATTATTCTTTTTGATGAGCCTATGTCCGCCCTTGACGCGGCGACGCGGCTTTTACTTCGTGAGGAAATTAAGCGTATCCAGAAGAGATTCCATTCTACAATGATTTACATTACTCACGACCAGGAGGAGGCGTTTGCCCTTTCGGATCGTATTATGGTGATGGATCACGGGAGCATCCAGCAGCTTGATACACCTGAAAATATTATTGGAAATCCTGCCAATGGATTTATTCAGGAATTTGTTATTGATAATCTGCATCTGAAAATAAATTCTCTTGTAAAATATGTAAGGGCCGCGGAATGACTGGGGAACTTGCGGGTGGAGGTTTTTCGTTCCGGCCTGGTCTGTCTGTCCGGCCAGTACGGTCGGGGATTATTAAATTCTTTTTGGCAGCGTTTCTTCTAGTAACGGTTATTTTCCCGCTTGTAACAATGCTGAAGAATATGGCGGCTTCGGATATTGCCGGTGTTATTGCCCTTCCGAAGTTCAGGGAGTCGCTTTTTAATTCGATGTATGCCGCGGCCGCGTCGATGTTTATTTCTATTGCACTGGCGTATGCTTTTGCGTTGTGTACGGTGCGTACCAATATGCGCTACCGGGAAGTGATTAGTGTTTTTATTACAATGCCCATGCTTATTCCTTCAATTTCCCAGGGCATGGGGCTTGTGCTGCTGCTTGGTTCCAATGGAATTATAACCCGTTTTCTGGGGCTGGAACATTCGATTTATGGTTTCGGCGGTATTGTTATGGGTTCGGTTCTGTACGCTTTTCCGGTTGCCTTCCTGATGCTGGCAGATATTCTGAAGTACGAGGATGGTTCTCCCTACGAGGCGGCTGCGGTGCTGGGCGTTCCCCGGCTGCATCAGTTTTTTTCTATTACTTTTCCCTATCTGCGCAGACCTCTTATATCGGTGGTGTTTGCCACGTTTACTTTGATTTTTACTGATTACGGTATACCGCTTATGATAGGCGGGCGCTTTACGACACTGCCAGTACTTATGTATCAGGAAGTTATTGGGCTTCTTAATTTTAGCCGGGGAAGCGTTATTGGGTCTTTTTTGCTTGTTCCGGCAGTGATCGCTTTTCTTTTTGATGTACTGAATAAAGACAGGGGAAATCAGAGCTTTGTGGTACAGGGGAGGGAAAAGAAAAAAAATGCCCTGCGTGATGGCGTGGCTTTTGTTTACTGCGCCATTATCTGCGCCGCTATTGCTCTTCCGGTTGTGGTTTTCAGTGTTCTTACTTTTGTGACGGCGTATCCGGCGGATACTTCGTTTTCCTTTATCAATATTGAGAAGACTCTGCGTATGGGTGCGGGGAAGTATCTGGTCAATTCCCTGCTGATTGCCCTGGGAACCGCGTTGCTGGGAACGGCTTTATCGTATATTATCGCGTATTTTACGGCGCGCACACCGGGAAAATCTTCCAAGGTGTTACATCTTGTTTCCATTACGTCCCTGGCGATTCCGGGTCTGGTTTTGGGGCTTTCCTATGTTTTGTTTTTTAAGGGTTCGTTTATATATGGGACTCTTGCCATGCTTATTCTTGTCAATACGGTACATTTCCTGGCGTCTCCGTATCTTATGGCGTATAACTCCCTGGGAAAACTTAATATGAATCTTGAGGATGTGGGCCGCACGCTGGGTGTTCCGCGGTTTTTTATTTTACGGGATGTACTTGTTCCCCAGACGAAACTTACTATTCTGGAGATGTTCTCTTATTTCTTTGTTAATTCCATGATGACTATTTCCGCGGTATCTTTTTTAAGTACCGTATACAATAAGCCTGTTTCCCTTCTTATGGTTGAGTTTGAAGTCCAGATGCATATAGAAGGTTCGGCTTTTGTGTCTTTGCTGATCCTGGGGTGTAATTTCATGCTGAAATTTCTTGTTTATGGTTTGAAACGGCGTTTCAAAGCCGCCGGGAACAGGGGATAGCCTGATGAGAGGCCGGAAAACCGAAGTGAAAAGAAATGGTTCGCCATTCCGCCGGGCTGTGCGGGAGATTTCCAGGCCCCAGTTTGATATTCTGGCCCTGCTGGAAAGGCAGAAAGAGGGGAAAGTTTTAACCCAGCGGGCTATAGCGAAAGCGGTGGGCCTGTCTGTGGGAACGGTGAATAAAACCCTGACACAGTTGTTCGAAGCGAAACTTGTTGACCGTATTGCCATTACCATTACGCCCAGGGGGATGGATGCCCTGGAGCCGTTCCGGGTACACCGGGCCGTGTTTCTGGCCGCGGGATTTGGTGAACGGCTTATTCCTATTACGCTTAATACTCCCAAGCCCCTTGTGCGGGTGAAGGGGACGCGCATAATTGATACGCTTCTGGACGCGATTGTCGCGGCGGATATTAAAGAGATATATATAGTCCGGGGCTACCTGGGGGAACAGTTTGATCAGCTTTTATACAAGTATCCGGGAATCCGGTTTTTTGAAAATCCGGCTTATAATGAGGCGAATAATATCGCTTCGGTTATGTGCGTGCGCTACCACTTGCAAAACGCCTATGTTTTGGAATCCGATTTACTTTTGTGTAATCCCGGACTTATTACGAAATATCAGTACAGGAGTAATTATTTGGCGGTTCCCGTTGAGGTGACAGATGACTGGTGTTTTGAAGTCAAAAACGGCGTTATTAGTAAGTTCAAGCTGGGCGGGCGTAATTGTTACCACATGTTTGGAATTTCCTACTGGAACAGGGAGGATGGAGCGAAGCTCGCGGAGCATATCAAAAAAGTGTATGAAATGCCCGGCGGCAGGGAACGGTATTGGGATCAAATCGCGCTGGAATATTTTATTAAGGATTATAATGTGGAAGTCCGGGAGTGCGGCTTTGACGAGATTGTCGAGATTGACACCTTCCCGGAATTAAAAAGGCAGGATAAAACATATTGCGTATAACATTAGAGCAATCGTTATTGACTATCAGGTTTATTCTGTTGCAAAAGGATTTGGGCGCCTTTCCGGCGCTTCGCGCCGGAAACCGGGCTTTCCGCTCCAAGTCCTCGGATTTGCTAATGCAAATCCTGTGGGCTTTCCGCTGCAATCCCTGGCGCGCGGATAGGACGCATAGGCGGGCAGCAAAATTGCATACGCAATTTTGCTGCCCGCCAATGCGCCTTTTTATACAGGATTGCCTGAAACCGGAATACTGTATTAAGGAGCAAACTTGCTAACCATAAATAAAAATTATATGAGTATTTGCGTATAACGAATATTTTTTTGTATATCAAAAGATTAAATACAGCCGGAAAGCGGCAGACGCGGCGGGGAGATATGAAAAAGACAACGCAGTTCAGAAAACTTCTTTTTTCAGGAAAGACGGAATTTATTTGCGAGGCGCATAACGGCCTTTCGGCGAAGATTGTGGAAGAGGCGGGTTTCCCCTGTATATGGGGAAGCGGGCTTTCGATTAGCTCGCAGTTTGGCGTGCGGGATAACAACGAGGCAAGCTGGACGCAGGTGCTTGAAGTGCTGGAGTTTATGTCTGATGTAACGGCGGTTCCGATTCTTTTGGATGGGGATACGGGTTATGGGAATTTCAATAATATGCGGCGTCTTGTCAGCAAGCTGGAGCAAAGAAATATCGCGGCGGTGTGCATTGAGGATAAACTTTTTCCTAAGACGAACAGTTTTGTGAAGGGAACCGCGCAGCCGCTTGCGGATATGGAGGAGTTTTGCGGCAAGATCAAAGCCGGCAAGGACGCCCAGACCGATGATGATTTCTCGATAGTCGCCAGGGTGGAGGCTTTTATCGCGGGCTGGGGTTTGCAGGAGGCCCTTCGCCGGGCGGAGGCGTATCATAAGGCGGGCGCCGACGCTATTTTAATTCACAGCGCGCTTGGCGTTCCCGACGAGGTTTTGGCCTTTAAGAAAGCATGGGCGGATCGTTCTCCGGTGCTTATCGTACCAACGAAATATTATTCCACGCCTACCGAAGTTTTCCGGGATTATGGTTTTTCTATTGTTATTTGGGCAAACCAGATTTTGCGTTCGGCGATTACGGCGATGCAGAAAACCGCGAAACTCCTGAAGACCGGGGAAACGCTTACAATCGTGGAAGACAGGATTGCGCCGGTAAAGGAAGTGTTCCGCCTCCAGGGTATGGATGAGCTTGATGCCGCGGAAAGGCTGTATTTGCCCCGGCAGGGGCAGAATACCGCTGTAATTGTTCTGGCGGCGGCGCGGGGAAAAGACCTGGGTGTACTGACGGAAAGCAGGCCCAAGGCAATGGTTGAAATCGCGGGGCAGCCGCTTCTTGCCCATATTACTGGCGCCTATAACGCTGCGGGGTTGAAGGATATTATCGTTGTCCGGGGCTATAAAAAGGAGGTGGTGAACCTGCCAAACCTGAGCTTTGCCGATAACGATGAATACGCGGACTCAGGAGAGCTATATTCCCTGAAAAAAGCCCTCGATACAATTGCCGAACCCAGGGATATTATAATCGCTTACGGGGATGTTTTGATTCGCACGTACATCATTCAGATTCTTTTTGAGAGTACCGCCCCTTTTACGATTATCGCCGATACAAACTGGGAAGAAGGCGTGAACAGAAACCGTTTTGCCGATTATGTTGAATGTTCCGAACCCCTGTCGCGCAGGACATTCAATTCCGTTGTTACGCTAAAGGCAATGAGTACGCCCGCGGATATGCTGGAGCGCGGCAGGATTCACGGTGAATGGGTCGGAACCATGCGGGTTACGGCGGATAAGTTTTCCGCACTGAAATCCGTGCTTGACGGGATACTCCGCGATCCGAAGAACAGGAACGCGGAAATCGGACATCTTATGAACGCGCTTGTGCGTTCCGGGGAGACGGTTCGGGTCCTGTATACAACGGGAGGCTGGCTCGATATTGACAGCGTGGAAGATATTGTTCTCGCGGGGAGCTTCGCATGATAAACGCTGAGGTTTTTGTTCAGGAAGCCCTGAAAAAAGGGTTCGGCCTGTGGACGGGTGTCCCCTGTTCTTATTTAAAGCCGCTTATAAATTATGTTATCTCCGATCCCGGCGTCCGCTATGTAAACGCCGTAAACGAGGGCGACGCCGTGGCGATTGCCTGTGGCGCCGCTCTTGCGGGCCTGCGCGGTGTTGTGATGTTCCAAAACTCCGGACTGGGAAACGCGGTTAATCCTTTAAGTTCCCTTAACCATGTTTTCCAGATACCCGTTTTGCTTATCGTGACCCTGCGGGGGGAACCCGGAGGCCCGCCCGATGAACCCCAGCATTCCCTTATGGGACCCATAACGACGGCGATGCTTGATGTAATGAAAATCAGGTGGGAGTATTTCCCTGTGGAAGACGCGGACAGCGCGGCCGCTCTTGACAGGGCCGCCCGCTATATGGACGAGGCGGGACTGCCCTTTGCCTTTGTTATGCGCAAGGATTCCGCCGGGCCGGTGAAGCTGAAATCAGATATGTGCCCTCGCCCCCCGGCGGCGTCCTTTCCGGCCCAAGGGTTTCCCGTCCGGCAGACCGCCTGCCTGAAACGCCGCGACATGCTCAAAGCGCTGCGGGCAGCCCTAAGAACCGGGGATGTGGTTCTCGCGACAACGGGATTTACCGGACGGGAACTGTACGCCCTTGGAGACACGGAAAATCAGTTTTACATGGCAGGTTCTATGGGCTGCCTTGTGTCCCTGGCCCTGGGGATTGCCCTGGTACAACCGCGGCGGCGCGTTATCGCCCTTGACGGGGACGGGGCTTTTCTTATGCGTATGGGCGCCCTGGCCGCCGTAGGATATGAGCGGCCAAAAAACCTTGTCCACATTGTTTTTGATAATGAACACTACGAATCAACAGGAAACCAGTCCACGATTTCCGCTTCGGTTGACGCGCTGTCCATTGCCGCCGCCTGCGGATACGAAAGAATAGAGGATACCGCGAGCGCGGACGGCCTTGCGGATATCCTTAAACGCCACACAAATGACGCGCTTGTTTTTGTACGCGCGGGGATACAGCCAGGAACTTCCGGCGAACTTCCCCGGCCCAAAATAACGCCTGTGGAAGCGGCGCGGCGTTTCGCAAACTACCTGAAAAAGGAGCTGCCATGAAACCGGAAAACCGGCCCGTAATTTTGCTGAATCCCGGCCCCGTTACCATTTCCGAAAGGGTACGCGCCTCCCTTATGAAAGAGGACCTGTGCCACCGCGAACCTGAGTTCGCCGCCCTTGTCCTGGACATAAAAAAGCGTATCAGAAATATCTACCAGGACTCCGCGGCGGATTACGAAGCGCTGCTGCTCAGCGGTTCAGGAACCTGCGCCGTGGAAGCCATGCTGCAAAGCCTCGCTCCCCGCGGCGGCAAAACCCTTGTTGTGGCGAACGGCATTTACGGAGAACGAATGGCTTCAATGCTGGAAACGCAAGGGAAACCTTTTACCCTGATAAAAGGCGGCTGGCCGGAACCTGTAAACCTCACCGCCGTTGAAGAAGAGCTAAAAAAAGACGCCGCCATTACGCATGTCGCCGCCATTCACCATGAAACAACCACGGGAAGGCTGAACGACTGCGCCGCCCTGGGAGAACTGTGCGGAAAATACGGCAAAAAATTTTTTGTCGACGCGGTTTCGAGTTTTGCCGGAGAAGAAATCCTCTTCGCAGACTGGAACATAAGCGCCCTTGCCGCGACAGCAAACAAGTGTATCCACAGCATACCAGGAATATGTTTTGTTCTTGTCAAAAAAGAAGAAATGGAAACAGGCGCAAGCCAGGCATCGGCTTTGTATCTTGACCTTTATAAAATATACAGGGAGCAGAAAAACGGTTTCTCGCCTTTTACCCAGGCAACCCACGCCTGTGTCGCCCTGGAAGAAGCCCTGAAAGAACTGGAAGACCAGGGCGGCTGGAAAAGCCGCAGGGAACGCTACAGAACGATTTCCCGCAAATTAAGAAAGGAGTTCGCCGCGCTGGGCATAGAACGGTTTTTACCGGAAGAAGCATATTCCTCCTACATGTCGTCCTTCAAATTACCCGCGGGAAAAACCTACCAGGAGCTTCACGATATTCTAAAAAAAGAAGGCTTTGTCATCTACGCCGGGCAGGGCGGACTGTACCACTCGATTTTCAGAATCGCGAATATGGGCGATATTCTGGATTCCGACGTGAACAGGCTTATCGGCGTATTTAAAACCATAATGAAAGGAT
Organism: Spirochaetales bacterium; assembly: GCA_031266855.1. Lineage (GTDB taxonomy): Bacteria > Spirochaetota > Spirochaetia > DTKZ01 > DTKZ01 > JAISAF01. Next base: position 1,070 of record JAISAF010000099.1, on the reverse strand, counting down.
GAAGGGAATTACAGATATGAACACAGCGGATATTACAACAGCGCTCATCCTCGCGGCGGGCATGGGAACCCGCTTGAAGGATTTAGGGAAGGACGCCCCAAAAGGCTTTTTGCGCCTGGGAAAAAAAACCATTATCGAAGAATCCCTTGACAAGCTACAGGCAAGCGGCGTGCGCAAGGTTATTCTTGTTACCGGGCATCTGTCGCACATGTATGACGAGCTTGCCGCGCAAACAGGAGGATTTGCCATAACCATTAAAAACGATGTTTTCGCCACATCGGGCAGCGGCTACTCCCTGTATACGGCGCGCACGCTTTTACCGCCCGGCGAGGACTTCCTTCTTCTCGAATCCGACCTTATCTATGAAAAACGCGCCCTGGACATTCTGCGCGACGACCCCCGGCCCGATATAATCCTCCTTTCAGGAAAAACCTCCTCCGGGGACGAAGTGTACGTGGAAACCCGAGGCGGAAATCTTGTGGCAATGGCAAAAAACAAAGCCGCGCTTGGCCCCGCAATTGAAGGCGAGCTTGTGGGCATCAGTAAAATTTCCGCGAAACTCTACGCGGCCTATTGCACCGCGGCGCAAAGACTCTTCAACACAACCCTGAAAGTCGAGTACGAAGCCGGACTTACGGAAACCGCGAAAACCTATCCCATTCCCTGCCTGCTCGTTCCCGATCTTGCCTGGGCTGAAATCGACGATGAAAATCACCTAACGCGGGCGCGGGACAAAGTATACACACGGACAAAATAAAAGCGTAGAAAAATTCTTATTTTTTGGGCGCCCCCCGGCGCTGACGCGCCGGGACCGGGCTTTCCGGGACTCCGCTATCGCTCCGGCCCCGCCTGCGGCGTGGCTGCTTCGCATCCCTCCAATCCCTGGCGCGCGCACCAGCGGCTTTTCGCGGCTGACATAAAATCAGAATTTCTACCACGAAGTCGAAGAAGTCTAAAACTCAACTTACTCCTTTAACTTCGCAGTTATTTATATTTCTTTGCGTTTAGTTTTTACAGGCTGTTATTAAATATTTTCATTAAAACAGCTTTTTCCCAAAACTGGTAATTTG
>JAISAF010000064.1 GCA_031266855.1 Spirochaetales bacterium | reverse complement strand
GGATATTATGTATCACCGGCAGGCCGGGAGGAGGAAAGTATCAGGAAGTATATCCGGGAACAGGAAGCCGGAGACAAACGGCTGGAACAACTGGAAATGTTCAAAGAGAACTGATAAAGACAGCCGCCTTTAGGCGGCTCATGAACCAGCCGCTTTTGAGCGGTTCACAAAAACAAGCTGCCGGTTTTACCAGCGGTAGTTGACTACCGCCGTGAGAGTCCGGCTTTCGATAATCTCTACTGATGTAAGCCTGTTTTCTCTCTCCCGTTTCAAAACCGCGTTCAGAAAGGACAAAAGCTGCTCCTCGTCCCCTTTTTCCCCATAGTTTTACGGAACAGATAACCGCTTGAGCGGGTTGAGCCGTTCCATAGTATCTCCTTGCAAAAGCTGATTATAATCAAACTTATACATTTTTGGGGTAAAAGTCCATAGATATAGAAGTTACTGCCAGGGCATCGGTGTTTACTTTCATGTTTCAGCAAACTATCAGATTTTGAAAAAAAATTTCAACCGACAAATCAAATAAGTCAAATAGAACTGTTCGAAAACCTCAGTTTCTGAATAGCTTCGGAAACGGTTCCTATATAAAAAGGGCGGAATTTGCCGCCATTTTGCGGCAAATTCCATAGACTTGAGAGAACCGGAAGGTTACCGGATAAGTCTAATAAGTTTCCTATTACGCCCAAATAAACGCACGCGGACAGCGTGTGATTTTACCAGCAATACGGGCGAGAGGCTCTAAGAGCCTGTTCAATATCTTTATGATTTCAATTCAATATCGGAATTTGGGCGCATTTTTGGCGCAAAGCGCCAAAAAGCGGGCTTTCCGCTCCAATCTTTTGGCTGCGCCAAAAGGATTTCCGCTGCAATCCCTTGCGCGCGCAGAGGCTTTTCCAGTTATTGAACAGGTTCGAAAAAGTTTGTACCGTGTACAAAAGCCGTAGAGCCGATAACACTCCCGAATGAGGGACACATATAAAACCATTTGACCACCATGTCTTCCAAATCAGAATTTTTACCGCGAAGTCGAAGAAGTTTTTTCCTTTCTTTGCTTCTTCGCCCTTGCCGGTCTTCGACTTCGCGGTTAAAAAATAGGTGATGGCGCGCGCGGCGCGCGCGGGTATGCCCCTGGGCGCGACAGGGACAGGAGCGGAAAGCCCACAGGATTTGCATGGGCAAATCCGAGGACTTGGAGCGGATGGCCTGGTTTCATGGCCGCTCTGAGCGGCCATGAAAGTCGCCCAAATTCCGGGTGGGGAGAATTTTCCTTTGCGTTTTTTAAGTTTTTTTTGTATATTTCACTTAATAGATATAGATTTCCCAGTATAGTATTTATAGAACGGTCTCTAGAAGGAGGATGGCGGATATGCGTTACGATAAGATGACGATTAAGACGCAGGAGGCGGTTGAGGAGGCTTCTACGCTGGTGCAGAAGTATAATCAGCAGTCGCTGGAGCCGGAGCATTTGCTGCTGGCGCTTGTGCGGCAGGCGGATGGGATTATTCCTCCGCTTCTGGATCGTGTTGGGGCGGACAGGCGGGATATTGAGAGGCGGCTTGATGAGTTTTTGCGGGCGAGGCCGAGGGTGTATGGCGATTTGGGGCAGACGCAGATGTCCGGCAATGTGGCGAGGATTCTTGCGCATGCGGAGAAGGAGGCGGAGGATTTACGGGACGAGTATGTGAGTACCGAGCATATTCTTCTGGCGGTTCTGGCGCTGGGGGGGAGCGCGGCGGATATGCTGGGGCAGTGCGGGGTGAGGCGGGATGAGATTATGCGGGCGCTGAAATCGCTGCGTGGGAATAGCCGTGTTACGGATCAGAATCCTGAGAATAAGTTTCAGGTTCTGGAAAAATACTGCCGGGATTTGACGGCTCTTGCGCGGAAGGAAAAGCTGGATCCTGTTATTGGCAGGGACGAGGAGATACGCCGGGTTATGCAGGTGCTTTCGCGGCGGACGAAGAACAATCCTGTTTTGATTGGCGAGCCGGGGGTGGGTAAGACGGCGATTGCGGAGGGGCTTGCGCGCCGGATTGTGTCGGGTGATGTGCCTGACTCCTTGAAGAATAAAAAACTTCTGGCGCTTGATTTGGGTTCGCTTGTGGCGGGGACGAAATTCCGGGGGGAGTTCGAGGAACGGCTGAAGGCTGTTATTAAGGAGATTACTGAGGCGAACGGCGAGATTATTCTTTTTATTGATGAGCTGCATACTCTGGTGGGCGCGGGTTCGGCGGAGGGTTCGATGGATGCTTCAAATCTTTTGAAGCCCGCTCTGGCGCGGGGGGAGCTGCGCGCGGTGGGCGCGACGACGCTGGATGAATACCGCAAGCATATAGAAAAGGACGCGGCTCTGGAGCGGCGGTTTCAGCCGGTTTTTACGGGCGAGCCTTCGGTGGAGGATACGGTGGCGATTCTGCGTGGTTTGAAGGAGCGCTACGAGATCCATCACGGCGTGCGTATCCGGGACGATGCTCTTGTGGCCGCGGCCAGCCTGTCGAACCGCTATATCACAAACCGTTTTCTGCCGGACAAGGCTATAGACCTTGTGGACGAGGCCGCGAGCCGCCTGAAAATGGAGATCGAGAGCCAGCCTGTCGATCTTGACCGTATCGAGCGGCGTATCCTCCAGCTTACTATAGAGAAACAGGCTTTGACGCGCGAGAAGGACGCGGGTTCTCAGGAGCGTCTTGCGAAGATCGAAAAGGAGCTTGCCGAGCTGGAGTCGCGGCGGGGCGCGATGCATTTGCAATGGACAAACGAGAAATCGGTTATTGAGGAAATCCGCGCCATTAAGCAGAAGCTGGAAAACTTAAGTATCGAGGAAACCCGCTACGAGCGGGAGGGAAATCTTTCCAGGGCCGCGGAGATTAAACACGGGCTTCTGCCCCAGACGCAGAAGGAACTGGAGGAAAAGACGCAGCGGCTGGAATCCTTGCAGGGGGAAAACAGCCTTTTGCGCGAGGAGGTTTGCGAGGAAGACATAGCGCGGGTTGTGTCCACCTGGACGGGGATTCCCGTGTCCAAGATGATGTCGTCCGAAATGGCGAAACTTCTGGAACTTGAGAAAATCCTGGGCAAAAGGGTTGTGGGGCAGAAGGAGGCGATACGGGTTGTGGCCGACGCCATCCGCCGGAACAAGAGCGGGCTTTCGGATATTAACCGGCCTGTGGGGACCTTCCTTTTTATCGGGCCAACGGGGGTCGGCAAAACGGAGCTTGCCAAAACCCTGGCGGATTTTCTTTTTAACGACGAAAAGGCCCTGACCCGCATCGATATGAGCGAGTATATGGAAAAGCATTCCGTGTCCCGTCTTATTGGCGCGCCTCCGGGCTATGTGGGCTACGACCAGGGCGGCCAGCTTACCGAGGCCGTACGAAGGCGTCCCTATTCGCTTATCCTGTTTGACGAAATCGAAAAGGCGCATCCCGATGTTTTTAATGTCCTCCTTCAACTGCTGGACGAGGGCCGCCTGACTGACGGCCAGGGCCGGCTTGTGGATTTTCGTAATACGCTGATCATCCTGACGAGCAATATAGGCAGCGACTTGATCCTGGCCGCCCAGGATCCTGAAAGCGTATGGCCGCAGATAGACCTGCTGCTCAAAAGCACGTTCCGGCCTGAGTTCCTGAACCGCCTGGATGAGACTGTCATGTTTCACCGCCTGGGCCGGGAGGAGATTCAGTCGATTGTTACACTGGAGATCGCGAAAACCGCCAGCCGTCTTGAGGAAAAAAAGATTCATCTTTCCGTTGAGAAAAGCGCCGCTGAGCTTCTCGCCGACCGGGGCTATGATCCCGCATTCGGAGCGCGGCCCTTGAAACGCACTATCCAGAACATGGTGCAGAACGGGCTTGCCCGGAAAGTGCTGTCAGGCGAAATCCGGGAAGGTTCGGACGTGCGCATAACGGCGAAGGATGGCGAACTTGTAATAGCGGTGAAGGGGAATAGCCAGAAGGCATAATTGGGCGCATTCTTTTGCCCGCCTCGCGCGGGCAAAAAAACCGGGCTTTCCGCTGCAAGTCCTCGGAAGCGCCGATGCGCTTCCTGCGGGCTTTCCGCTGCAATCCCTTGCGCGCGCCCAGCGGCAGAAACCGTGCCACACAGGCGGTCCAGAAAAACCGTAAAAAGAAACCCGTACCCGGTTCCCCGCGCGCTGTGGGCAGCGGCCTGTATACTCCGAATTGAAGTTTTAAACATCAAGGTTGGATACAAAAAGGGCGTTTTCCTCGATGAACTCGCGGCGCGGGCCCACCTGATCGCCCATCAGGGTTATAAAAATATCTTCCGC
>JAISAF010000027.1 GCA_031266855.1 Spirochaetales bacterium | reverse complement strand
ACTGGTTCTGAGCTGCCACTCAAAATTGCGACCGCCGGGTTATAGCGCATAATTGCTGAACAGCAATTATGCACCCACGGAATTGCCAGCGGCAATTCCGTGGCATAGTTCTGAGCTGCCGCTGCGCAAGGGATAGTAGCGGAAAGCCCACAGGAAGCGCATCGGCGCTTCCGAGGACTTGTAGCGGAAAGCCCGGTTTTTTTTGGCGGGCGAAGCGCGCCAAAAAAAATGCGCCCAAAATTCTATGCGTATTTTCTTTTTTGTAAAAAAGTCATATTTTCCGTAAAGAAAACATAATTCCGACACAATTGTATGCTATTTTCGGGTTACCCCAAGGAGGGAAGCCCGATATGCAAACGAATATGAAGACGGGTTCATTTCGTATCAGCGGTATGACCTGTGTAAGCTGCCAGGATCGGATCGAAAGGAAGCTGAAGAGTACTGTGGGTATTGAGACTGCCGCGGTAAATTTTACCAGCGGATCCGCTGCGTTTACCTATAATGCCTCGGTAATTACGCTTAGTGAGATAGCGGCTATTATCGGGAACCTGGGGTACAGGGTGGTGGACGGCAGGGCGCGGACGAGGGTTTCGGATATTATTGGGACGCTGATCATAATTCTTTCGCTGTATATGCTGTTTCAGGGGCTGGGGATTGGCCTGTTAAGCTCGGCTTTTCCGCTGGCGGAGGCGGGAATGGGCTATGGGATGTTATTCGTCATTGGTCTTGTTACTTCGGTTCATTGCGCGGCTATGTGCGGGGGAATTAATATTTCCCAGTGTATGTCCGCGGGGGATGCCTCCTCCGGGCGGAAAGGGCGGCGGGTATTTTTTCCCGCAATCCTTTACAACTCCGGCCGGGTTGTTTCGTATACGTGTGTGGGCGCTCTGGCTGGGGCTTTGGGTTCGGTGGTAAGCCTTTCCGGGCGCTTCCAAGGGGTGGTACAAATTGCCGCGGGGCTGTTCATGGTTATTATGGGAATCAATATGCTGGGGATTTTCCCGGCCCTGCGGCGTTTTACCCCGCGGATGCCAAAAATTTTCGCCCGGAAAATTGGCGGGCAAAAAGCCGGAAATAAAAATCCGCTGTTTATCGGCCTTCTTAACGGGCTTATGCCCTGCGGGCCGCTCCAGGCCATGCAGATATACGCTCTTTCCACGGGAAGCCCGCTGGCCGGGGCGGTTTCCATGTTTCTTTTCAGCATGGGAACAGTCCCCCTGATGTTCGGCCTTGGCTTCTTGAGTTCCCTGTTAAGCGGCGCTTCAAAAGGGCGCGCGTTTACCCGCCGGGTTATGCGGGCCGGGGCAATGCTTGTAACGGTGATGGGTATGACTATGCTGGGTTACGGGCTGAACCTTTCGGGGGTGAATTTTGATTTTACCAGCCAGGTCGCGGCCGCGATAAATCCTTTCGCCTCACCAGCCGTTGCGCCGGGAGCCGCCGCCCCTTCCCCGGTAATCGAAAACGGCGTCCAGCTTGTCAGTTCAACGCTGAGTTCCGGGCGGTATCCGGCGATTAGCGTACAGCGGGGGATTCCTGTAAAGTGGACTATCAGCGCGCCGGAGGGAAGCATTAACGGATGCAATAACCGCATGATTATCCGGGAATACGGTATTGAACACCGTTTCAGGCCGGGGGATAACGTGATCGAGTTTACCCCCTCGCGAAGCGGCAAATTCTCCTATTCGTGCTGGATGGGAATGATCCGAAGTTCCATTACCGTCATAGATAGCGGGCAAAACGCGGGCGGCGGGGGCGCGGATACTATCGAAAATACTATAGCGGATACCGGCGAAGCTGATACGGCTCCGTCTCCCGCGGGTGTAACGATCCCCGCCGCCGCCCTTACGCTGGCGGAACTACAGGAAGACGGATACCAGCGTGTAGAAACAGAACTCCGGGATGACGGCATCGACCCGGCTGTCATCGTGGTTCAGAAGGGCATTCAGGTATTCTGGCATATCAGAAACGATTCCCCCGATCCGGGAAACAGCCGCCTTGTTTTTCCCGCTTATTATGCCCTGATCGATATGGGGCTTGGGGATAATGAAATCAATTTTATGGCTGAAAAGGATTTCGATTTTTCCACCGCGGACAATATGTTTTACGGTTATGTGAAGGTGGTAGACGATTTGAGCGGCTTGGACGATGCGGATATTGAAGCGATAAAGGCCGAAGTTTCGGAATTTGAAACCCTGATATATCCAGAGGCGTATTTTGAACAGGCTTATACGAATCAGGGATCATGCTGCGGAAGGTGATTTTTTTTTACAAGAAGCATGAAATCAACCAACCCCGCGCCGCAGGGCGGCTAAACTTGACCCGCAATTTGGAGGGATGATTATACTGTAGCGCAAAGAAAAATTTACCGCGAAGCCGGAAACTGGTAAGGGCGATAGGCGCCTCTAAAGCCGCAAGCGTGGACGCTTGCTTTTTAATCCGGCGTAGGCAGAGCCTACGCCGAGCGGAGGGGCAAATGACAGATATTTGTTTGGGAAGATATGTATAGAGGAGGCGGAAATATGGAATTTTTAGAAAGTCACTGGCATTGCATTCTGCCGGTGATCGCGATTGCAGTCGTTATGTTTGTGCGAAGAAAAAGCCGCACGGACGAAGAAGAAGAGGCCGGAGAAAAACGCGAAGGTGTTGGGCGGTCGGGGTAGCGCGGCGCCTTCCGCCGTGCACTGCCGCCGCTATATGGAAATTATGCGCCCGCGAAATTGCCTGTGGCAATTTCGCGGCCTGGTTCTGAGCTGTCCTGCGCCAGGGATTGCAGCGGAAAGCCCACAGGAATTGCATGAGCAATTCCGAGGACTTGGAGCGGAAAGCCCGGTTTTTTTGGGCGCACGAAGCGCGCCCAAAAAAAGGCGCCATAATGATTTTGGGAAAGTAAATGCTTTTGCCTGCTTGCCGGAGATCCGCGCAAGTTGATGAAGTATAAACACTTATATATAATTTTGGAGGTACTATGTACAGGTATTGTAAAGTTTTGTTTCTAACAGCGTTTATGATGTTTTTATCCGGCATTGCGTTTGCGCAAGCCGCCCGGCAGGATGTGGTAAAACCCGTTATCGCCAATCAGGATTTGATAATTCAGGTGGAGGAAGTAACGGAGACCGCCATGTTTTATCCGGTTGATATCGATGGGGCGCGCATTGAGGTTTTAGTGGTCAAAGCGCCTGACGGGACAATACGGACGGCTTTTAATACCTGCCAGGTGTGCTATGGTTCGGGCCGGGGTTTCTATAAACAGCAGGGGACGCTGCTGGTATGCCAGAACTGCGGCAACCGTTTCCGCATGAGCCAGGTCGGGATACGTTCCGGGGGCTGTAATCCGGTTCCGATTTTAGCGGAGAATAAGATGGTAAGCGATACGACTATTACCATCTCGCAGGATTTTTTGAAAGAAGCCAGGAACCTTTTTGCCAGGTGGCGCAGGAGTTAAACGGCGCGGAAATTAAACAGCGTTAGCCGCAAGCCCTGAGAACACAAAAACCAGCGCGGGGAATACGGGCTTATGGAAAACCGGAAAATCCTGGTTTTTTTTCGGGAAATTATTTTCGGGAAGCAATTTTCGGGAAATTATTTGTGGCAGTCATTTTTGGGAAAAGTTACATTTTCGGAAAAAGTCATAGGTAAGGAGCATAAGAAATGCGGAGCCAGACATTAAGCATAGGCGGAATGACCTGCGCGGTCTGCGCGGGGCGGATAGAAAAAACAGTGCGGAAAATCGAAGGGGTTAGCAGCGCCGCGGTAAACCTGGCTAGCGAAAAACTCTTTGTAGAATACGCCGATACCCTAAGCCTCTCCAGCATCAAGGAAGCGGTAATCAAAATCGGCTACGAAGTGCTGGAAAAACCAAAAGGCCTCAGCCTTAGTATTCCCATCGGCGGAATGACCTGCACCGCCTGTTCGGCGCGTGTTGAAAGAGTGCTGCGCAAACTGGAAGGAATTGAAAGCGCCACAGTAAACCTGGCCACGGAAAAGGCGGCGATCGTCTACAATCCCGCGGCAATCCGGCTGCCAGCGATAAAGGCGGCAATCGAAAAAGCCGGATACACGGCCCTGGAAGCGTCCAGGGACAGCGCGGTAGACGAAGATAAACTGCGCAAGGAAAAAGCGATACGGATACTCAAAACCAAATTTATTGTAGCGCTTGCCCTTGGCCTGCCCCTGCTCTATATCGCGATGGTTCCCATGATTACCTGGTTTAACCTTCCCTTTCCCAAAGCCCTCGCGCCAATGAACTTCCCCTTTCTCTATGCCCTGGCGGAACTGGCACTGGTCATTCCCATCATTGCCGTGGGATACCGCTTTTATACAGCCGGCTTCAAAAACCTCCTCCACCGCAGCCCCAATATGGACAGCCTCATCGCCGTCGGCACATCAGCCGCGTTTATCTACAGCCTCTTTAATGTCTGGCAGATATACAGAGGAAATTTCCGCGCGGTGGAAGCCCTTTACTTTGAAACAGCCGGAATCATCATCGCCCTTATCCTTCTGGGCAAAACCCTTGAAGCCATATCCAAAGGCCGCACCAGCGACGCCATCAAAAAACTTATGGGCCTTGCTCCAAAAACAGCGCTCATTATTGAAACCGGACCCTTAGGCGAAACAATAGAAAAAGAAATTCCCATAGACGAAGTGCTGCCCGGCGACATCGTGATAGTCAAACCCGGCGCGAAAATCCCGGTAGACGGCATTATTACCGAAGGACAAACCGCCATAGACGAATCCATGCTCACCGGCGAAAGTATGCCCGTAGACAAAAAATCAGGCGACCCGGTCTACGGCGCCACCATTAATGCCAACGGCCTTATCCGCTTCAAAGCAACCAAAGTAGGCAGCGACACCGCCCTTGCCCAAATCATCCGACTCGTCGAAGACGCCCAGGGGTCCAAAGCCCCCATCGCCCAGCTTGCCGACATCGTATCCGGCTACTTCGTCCCCATCGTCTGCGCCATTGCCCTCGCCGCCGGCATCGCCTGGTTCACCGCGGCCTCCACCGGCCTCGTAAACCTCCCCCCCGGAAAATCCGTCCTGGAGTTCTCCCTCACCATTTTCATCTCCGTCCTCGTCATCGCCTGCCCCTGCGCCCTGGGCCTCGCCACACCCACAGCCATCATGGTAGGAACCGGCAAAGGCGCCGAAAACGGCATCCTGATTAAAGGCGGCGAAGCCCTTGAAACCACCCACAAAATTACAACTATTGTGTTCGACAAAACCGGAACCCTCACCGAAGGAAAACCAAAAGTTACCGATGTAATAGTTTTAGGGGGGGGAAGTCTCCCCCTCGCTCCAGCCCCGCTTCGCGGGTCTTCCGCTACCCCCTCTACGGGGGCTACCGCCCCCGTAACGCCCCCGCCTTTAACCCCCGAAGACCTTCTCCTGCAAATCGCTGCCTCCGCGGAAAAAGGATCGGAACATCCCCTGGGGCAGGCCATTGTTCAAGGCGCCCGGGACAGGGGGCTGGAAATTTTCAGCGCCGGCAGCTTCACAGCCATACCGGGACGCGGTATCGAAGCCCGCATAAATGGCCTGGATGTACTGGCGGGAAACAGAAAGCTCATGGACGAGCGGAACATTCCCCTGCCGGAACTGGAAGCCGAAAGCGACCGGCTTGCCGGAGAAGGCAAAACCCCCATGTACCTTGCCCTGGATGGCAAGGCCGCGGGAATTGTGGCGGTGGCGGACGTACTCAAAAAAAGCAGCACACAGGCTATTGAAAGTCTCCACAAAATGGGAATCAGCGTTGCCATGATTACCGGAGACAACGCAAAAACCGCCGCCGCCATTGCAAAACAGGCAGGCATTGACCACATACTTGCGGAAGTACTTCCCCAGGACAAATCCGCCGAGGTAAAAAAGCTCCAGGCCGAAGGCCGCACCGTAGCGATGGTCGGCGACGGCATCAACGACGCTCCGGCGCTGGCCCAGGCGGACATCGGAATCGCCATTGGAAGCGGCACGGATGTGGCTATGGAGTCGGCGGACATTGTACTTATGCGAAGCGATCTTATGGATGTTCCCACAGCCATCAATTTGAGTAAGCGCACGATCCGTACCATCAAACAGAACCTGTTTTGGGCCTTTGGGTACAATACCCTGGGCATACCTATAGCCGCCGGTGTCCTGTACCTCTTTGGAGGCCCTCTGCTTAATCCCATATTCGCCGCCGCCGCCATGAGTATGAGTTCCGTATCGGTACTGACCAACGCTTTACGGCTCAAACGGTTTCAGGCTGTCCGGGACAATACAAACCGGACGGGAACCCCGCACAGCGGAAAATAACAAATTGGAGTGTATATTATGGAAAAAGCATATATGAATAAAACGGCAAAAATCATAAAGTCCGCCCTTCTGGCCCTGCTTGCCCTGGCATCGGTTTCCTGCGGCGACCTTGACGTAGTGGGAGCGGGTTCGGTCGAATCCTTTGACAAAGTGCTTAAACATATTCCCCAGGCGCTTACGCCGGATGAAGAAAACGGCGGCTGGTCCCTTACAGCGCCGGACGCCAGTTCCCGGTTCATCTGGAGCCGGAATTATGCGCAAAGCCCCCGGTATGATGTCATGATAGAATTTGAGGCCGCGCCCTTCATCGCCGCCGGACTTGATCCCCGGAAACTTCCCGGCAACTTCGCGTTCTACGAGGGGAAACTTATGGCGGGTACGAAGCTCGGACAGGAAACATTGCGGTATTCCGGGGAGGTTACGCCTCTTGCCTCGTATGAACAGATTGTTCAACTGAAACGGGACGCGGTTGGCTACCACGGGGCTTTGGATCATTATGGGGTAAACCTGGGCGGCGGCAATCTTTTTGAGTGGGCCAAGGATATGAGTACCAATGACAAGGACATGGTTTTTGTTCTTGATCCCGAACCGCTTCTGAAAGCCGGGGTTGATCCGGCCCGGATAGAAGGCTGGCTCTTCACCAAAGTTACCGTTGATGATGAAAACGGAAAACCTATACAGGTTGACAAAATTCTGAAACCTTTTAATTTACTCTAAGGTCATTGCAAGTACTACAGGAGGCATATAATCATTATGGAAAAGACTGTCTTACGGGTTGAGGGAATGTCCTGCGAACATTGTGTAAAAGCCGTAACAAAAGCGCTGGAGGAACTGCCCGGACTAAAGGATGTGGAGGTTAATCTTAAAGGTAATACGGTTTCCTTTCTTTTCGATCCGGCAAAAACGCCGCTTCCAAATATTGAAGCGGCCATTACCGATGCGGGATATGAGGTAAAAGGATAAGCTGTACACCAGGGCTGTACACGCGGTGGCATTTACCGCCGCTATACAGAACAATGCTGCGCATAACGCGCTGCACTTGGTGACAAACCACGCAATTTTGTCAGAACAAAATTGCGACCGCCGGGTCCTGGGTACATAAGTGCCGTAGGCAATTATGTACCCAGGAAATTGCCAAAGGCAATTGGCTGCCCCGGAATTGCCTGTGGCAATTCCGGGAACTGGTTCTGAGCTGCCGCTTACTGCCATTGCAGCACGGGGCGGCCTCCTTCCATTTTCCATACGGTATCAAAATCCCAGCCAATAGCTTTATAGGTTGCCTGGTTCGCCAGTTCGGCGCTGGTTTTGTCCGCGCCGTTTAGATCGGTGTCGTCGATGCTTGAAACCGTGCTGGTGTTTACCAGCATGCCATCGTAGGCGATGTTATTATTCAGGGAGAAGGGACCTCCGCTACTCACCGACCCCACAATGCGGTTAGCAGACAAGGAACTACCAGCCACCAACCCGGACAGGGCCGCGCAGCCGGATATGCTGCCGCTGCCGATAATGGGGCCATCTTCGTGACTCGTGCCTTCCTGAACATTTCCCACTATACCTCCGCCTGATTCAGCGCCGCCGCTGACGTTTCCCAACGCATAACAGTGTGCTATGGCGATAGTGACATTTCCATTAGCATGGGCTTCACCCGCGATACCGCCAGCCTCGGCTGAGTACCCTCCGCTGGCGGAAATATTTCCGGTAGAGTAGCAATCTGTAATCTCAGCACTTCCCCTGATACGTGACGCTATGCCGCCGGCTCTGGCACGGCCTACCGTAGAAACAGCACTTACCGTTCCAGTGGAATAACTTTTTCGTATCACGGCTGAACTGCCATCTTCACTATTATCAAGCTTTCCGACAAGCCCGCCGGCGCTTACATAATCACTACCGGCGGCGGTGGATTCGACGCGTACATTCCCGCTTGCAGAACTGTTTACAAGAAAGGATCCATAAGCTTCGCCCACCAGTCCGCCTATGCTGTTATTAGCAGTGCCGCTGGCGACTTGTACATCCCCGGTCATGGCACAGCGGGTCATGGAGCCTTCCACTATCATTCCCGCAATGCCGCCCACATAAAGTTCATCTGCGGCTGAGGCATCCACATCCAGCTCCCCGCCGGAGATGTTTATGTTTGTAAACGCCGTGTTTACAGCGGCGGCGGCGACGGTTCCGAAAAGCTGCATCTGATCCGTCGCTGTGGAAGTTATTACAAATGAAGAACCCGGGCTTATCGCGATATTCATATCTTTTATGGTGGCGTTTTCAGTATAGGCAAATAAACCCCTGGCGATGATACCGCCGGTAAAACCCCAGTCTGATGCAAAGTCCAGACCCGATGAAATATCAACCCCGGAAGAAAAGCCTCTTACAGCTATGCTGCTTGCGGTTGTGCTGCCTATAGTTATGCTGTATCCCCCGCCGTCGAAGGTTCCGGTAAAGGGCTGGGTTCCAGTCCCTATAGGCGTCCAGTCAGCAGGAAGGGTAACATCGGCGGTAAGCGTATAGGTTCCGTCCAGGGGATAACCTGGTGTGCCGATTTTCGCTAAATCCGCGGCGTTGCCGATAGGGTTTGATACAGAGGGTGAGCCTGAATCATCATCGCCGCCGGAATCACAGCCCCAGAAAGCGCATAACACTATCAATGCCACGATAACGGCAAAAACTATCGTATAATTTTTTTTCATTTCACATACTCCTTGAATCAGGCGGCCCGGATCTGAAAAAATACAGGAGAGGCCGCGCATATTCTTTTTTAAAAAGCTCCGCCCCGGCATACCAACGGTATTCCTTTTTTATTGAGACGGAGTGTAAATTTTTACGGGAAAAAATAAAAAAGAGAAAACTTTTTATGGGCCGTTTACAAAGCGGCGCGTACAGTACAGGGGAAAGCGCAAACGCTTGGGCGGGTATAAGCGCGCAGGAAAAGAATTTTTGAAAAGAAGAGATGTGCCTTTTTGGTTTTTATTATATGGAATTACATTGCATTGGGGG
>JAISAF010000013.1 GCA_031266855.1 Spirochaetales bacterium | reverse complement strand
CGCCTTCGGCGCTTTCCTGCGGGATTTCCGCTCCAATGCGCCCGAAGACGGTCGCTTTCCGATAGGTATGGATTGTAGTGGGCGCTGTCGCGCCCCCGGAATCCCTGGCGCACCCAGGGGGGCAGGATGTTGAACAGGCTCTGGGAAATGATTTTTTTCAGCTCTCTTTCTTCGGCTTATTTGACTTCGCGGTTAAAAAATTCTATGGGTAAATTCCGCGGGCCAGGTTTAGCTCAAAACGGCGGGGGTATACAATGCGGGGACATAATTTTCGCTATGATATAAACGGCGGGGTACTCTGCGTCGGGCACGCCTGCTACGATATTATCTTCGCGCTTGAAGAATTTCCTGTGGAGAACCGCAAATACAAAACCACCGAAACCGGACAGTCTCCGGGCGGCCCGGCCTGCAATGCCGCGAGCCTCCTGGGAAAGTGGGGCGCCCCCTCCTCCCTGGCCTGCCTTTTGGGCGACGATATATACGCCGGTCTTATTATAAACGAAATGCGCGACTGGGGCGTGGATACCAGTTTGTGCGAAAAACGCGTCGGACGCCAGACGCCGCTGTCCTGTATTCTTGTCAATTCCGCTACAGGTTCGCGCACCATTATTAACCGGCGCGATACCCGGCAGTGTCTCGCACTTGGGGAAGCGGATTTTGTGCGGGCCTTTCCCGAAGCGCCCCGCGTTCTTCTTTTTGACGGGCACGAGCCGCGGGCATCCCTTGCCGCGGCGCGGGCTTTTCCCGGCGCGCTGACGGTTCTGGACGCGGGTTCCCTGCGCGAAGGGACGGATATGCTCAGCCATACAGTGGATTACTGTATCGCTTCCGAAACCTTTGCCCGTGAAGCGCAGGGGTATACAGGAAGTTCCGCGTCCCTGGAGAAAGCCCTGCGCGGACTTTCCCGCGGAGGCGCCGCGCATGTTTGTATTACTCTGGGCGAAGAAGGCGGCGCCTTCCTTGAGGGCGGGTCGGTATGCCGCTATACGGCCTATCCCGCGAAAACCCTGGACACAAGCGCCGCCGGGGACATTTTTCACGGAGCGTTTGCCTGGGCCATTCTCCATGGAAATAACTTTGACAGCGCTCTGCGTCTTGCCGCAGTGGCGGCGGGCCTGTCCGTCCAGCGCAGAGGCGGCAGGGCTTCCATTCCAGATCTGGAAGAAACCCTCCGGCTGGCGGACAAACAGGAAACATGAATTCCGGCGCATTTACCTGGAAACTCACCGCCCCGGATGCTGCCAGGTTTTGAAAAAAAATTTAACCGCGAAGCCGGAAAAGTTAAAGAAGCCGGAACCCCGGCGTTGCCGCCCGCGCAAGGGGGCTGGTCGCAAAATTGCGTACGCAATTTTGCTGCTCGCCCATGCGTCCTGGCTGGCCCGCGAATTTGCATTCTGCACATTCGCTCGCTGCGCGGCGCAAGGGATTGTAGCGGAAAGCCCACAGGAATTGCATGGGCAATTCCGAGGACTTGGAGCGGAAAGCCCGGTTTTTGGCGCGAAGCGCCAAAAATGCGCCCTAATATTTAAAGCTTGAGTCTCCAACGAACTCGCGCAGTATTGAGGCGGGGGGGACGTATTTTACGGGGATTGGGTTGAAGAACTCGAGGAAGGACAGGAGACGCAGGGCTTCGTGGTAGGATTCCTGGCCGGGTTTGATTGTGCGGAGGATGGGCTCGGCGAGGGGTTTGAGGACGCCGAGTTCGTAGTCGAGGGCGGAGTTGAAGCAGGCGTCGGCGGAGTCCTGGAAGGGGAAGATGTTTTTGTCTTCGCCCTGGCGGACGGAGGGCCACATGGCGAGTGTTGTGTGGGCGGGGTGGCCGCGGAACTGGTGGTCGCGTACTATGCGGCGGATGAGCCTGTTGACGGTGGTGGAGACGCGGTTGTGTTCGTCGAGGTTGAGCTGGGTAAGGGCGCTGACGTAAATCCTGAATTTTGACGCGGCCGGGACGAGGGGGGTAAGTTTGTCGTTCAGGCCGTGGATGCCTTCCATAAGGAGTATGCCGTTTTTTGGGAGGCGCAAAGAAGATGCGCTGTGTGTTTTTCGTTTGCCTGATTTGAAATCGAATGAGGGGAGTTCTATTTCCTCTGCGGCGAAGAGGGCCAGGAGGTGTTTGTTGAGAAGCTCTACATCGAGGGCTGTGATGGCTTCAAAGTCGTAATTGCCGTCTTCTCCCCGGGGGGTTTGTTCCCGCGGAAGGAAGTAATCGTCCATAGCCAGTGTGACCGGGATATAGCCGTGTACGGTGAGGTCGATGGCGAGTTTTTTTGTAAATGTTGTTTTTCCTGAGGATGAGGGGCCGGCGATAAGAATAATCCTGATGTCCTTTCCCCGTTCGTATATGCTGTCGGCGATGCGGGTGATTTTTTTGTTGTGCAGGGCTTCGGCTACATAGATAAAATCCTTGATGTTTTTTCCGGCGCTTATTCTGTTGAGCTGTCCTACGGATGCGACGTTGAGGATTTTCCCCCAGTTTTTGTATTCCTGGTAGATTGAGTACAGCGCGGGGCTGCCTTGAAAGGGCGCGAAGCATTCCTGGCTGCGTGTGGCGGGGAAGCGCAGGACGAAGCCTGTGCCGTAGCGGTGAAGCTGGAAGTTGTTAAGCACGCCGGTAAATGGTACGAGGGGGAAATGGGCCAGATCCATAAATTCCCCGCAGCGGGTTACGGCGGTTTTATTTTCGTTGCGGAAGTCCAGAAGCTGGGCTGTGGCTGTTTGCCCGTGGGTTTCAAAGTACTGCCGCGCTTCGGTGTAGGAGATGGTACTCCGTTCGATGGGGAGGTTCCGCGATACTATATCCCGTATGCGCGCGTCAAGAAGCCGAATGTCCTCGTCGTTTATCTGTTCCGGGCCGGTGAAACTGTAGTAGTAGCCGTCGCCAAAGGAGTGGCCGATAACCAGTGTTCTTTCGGGAAAGATTTCCCGCGCCGCTATGGTCAGCAAAAAACAGAGGGAGCGTTTGTAGGTGGACATTCCGATGGGGCTGTCAACCCGTACTGGTTTGAATGCGGCGTTGAACTTGAGTTTGTAGGAAAGGCTGACCAGCTCGTTGTCGATAAGGGCGGCGATAATTTCCTCTCCCCTGGTTTGCGCTTCCGCAAGCTCCCGCACAAGAGCCGATACGGGTGTTCCGTAAGGAAAATCCCTGGTTTCGCCGGATGGCATGCGGATATGAACGTCTGTCATGGAATCTCCTTGCGGTCCTGGTTTATCATTCACAATTTTCATTCCTGCCTGATGAGCCTGTTCAAAAACTAATGGGCGCATTTTTTGCGGTTTGGGAATTTGCGCCGCAAATTCCCAAACCGCAAAAAACCGGGCTTTCCGCTCCAAGTCCTCGGATTTGCCAATGCAAATCCTGTGGGCTTTCCGCTACAATCCCTTGCGCCGCTCCAGCGGCGAAGCGTAAACAGGCCTGTCATGCGCTGTTTGCCCGTACTCCATTATTTATAATAGAGCTGTTCGGAAACCTCAGTTTCCGAACAGCTTAGGAAACGGTTTCACTATAAAAACAGCCGAATTTGCCGCCATTTTGCGGCAAATTCGCCAGACTTGTGAGAGAACCGGAAGGTTATCGAACAAGTCTAATATTTATTTACAATATCCATAAATTAAAACTCTATTTTATGAAACTTTTCATTTGAAAATTATATTGTTTAAAAATATAACTTAAAGGCAACTCTTTTGCGGTATTTTCACTTATTCTGACACCGGAAGGTTTTATTTCCTCTGTTTTATTTATAAATCTAAACGGTTTTGTAAATGATTTTATTGAATTGGTAAGTTTTTCATAAACTGGATATATGTCCGGTTCATGTAATAAAATATCTTCATAAATAAAATGTTCGGGATCATTTTCACATGGAATGGCTTTTCCCTTGGGATATGTCATTCTTATATAATACATATTATCTTTTGGCCACTGACCATTATATAAATAATTTATTTCTTCAGATACAATGTGAAAACCTGCCAGTCCGTTTTTCCCAGTTATATTCATTGAATAAACAAAAGTGTATCGGGGTTGTTTTACCTCATTAACAAAACTATTATAAAATTGTATGTAATTTTCCATAATTTGACTTATAGTATGCTGTGGATAGCCGTAAACAGGCAGTTTAAATATTATATTGTATTTATTGCATTCTTTTAAAAATGCTTCAAATTCATTCGGAGTAATAATAAACTTAAAATTCCAAAATCCCGGTTGAATTGTTCCCGTAATTAAAATCCTCTTTTTTTAGAATATCCTGTTCAAATTATTTTGTCAACTATTTTTATTCCATAATTTTCAACCGATTTTAGGCGCTAGTGCGCATAACTCTCCGCCCGGCGCAGGCTCTGCCTGCGCCGGGTAAGCGTCCGCGCTTGCGGCTTTGGAGGTCCGCCCGCTTGGACTAAAAAGGCGTCTGTAACCCTTCATTCCTGATTTGCCGCGGCTTTCGGATCGATGCGCACGGCTTCTTCCTTGCTAAGCGGGCGCACGATTTGCGTTTCGGTTTCCTCGCTTTTTACGAGGTAGGGATCCGGCAGCCTTCCGCCTGTCTGGTTGATAAGGACTTTGACTGTGGGCGCTTTGGGATTTGCCGGATTCGGTTCCACCACAAGGCCCTTTGTGCCGTTGGATAGAAGAACGTAGCTTCCTACCGGATACAGGGACAGGCAGAGTACCAGGGCTTTGAGTACCGACTCGTCATACTGCTTCCCCCGGCCTTTGAGGAGATCGAGGATAACCGAATGGCTTTCCCTGCCAGGCCGGTAAGGGCGTTGGGAGACCAGGGCCGCGTAGGCGCTGCATAGTCCGATAATTTTTGCCGCGAGGGAAATCCTCTCGTCCGTTATTCCGCGCGGATACCCGGAACCGTCGGGGTGTTCGTGGTGTTCCAGAACCGCAAGGCAGACGGGCATGGGAAAGGCGAATGCCTTTAATATTTTGAACCCAAGAACGGTATGGGCGGTAATGGCCCGTTTTTCTTCCGCTGTAAGAACCTTGTCTGTCATGTAGAGCTGCGGGGGTAGGCGGATCATGCCGATTTCGTGAAGCAGGGCGGCAATTCCCAGCTCGATAAGTTTATGGGGCGGCAGCTTGAGCTGCGCGCCTACGGCGCAACAGAGAATAGTAGTTTTTACCGAGTGGGCGACGATATAGTTTTTCTCCTGGGCCTGCATGTCCGCAAGACGCAGGATATAATTTTTGCGGCTTTTGACTTTTTCGATAGTATTCTTAATTTGATCGCTGATGATTTTTATGGAAAGCTCGTTTTTCGTAACAAAGTCCGTAAAGCGTTTTTCGATAAAACTCAGCATGTCCTTGTAGAAACGGGCGACATCCTTGATGTTTTCCTGTTCTTTCAGGTTCTGCGTCAGGGTCATGGCGCTGCTTTCCGATGTCCCGGCATCGATGTCGCTGAAAGTCTGGGCGTCCGTAGCGCCTTCTGTATAAACCACAGAATAATTCCACTTTTTCAGCCTTTTGATAAGGGCCTCGGTAACGGGAATATTCTGGGACAGCAGGATATATTTTTCGTCTATCCATACCGGCGCGGGGTAATACGTGTTTTCCGCGAGTTCGGCTACTTTTATCTGGTTCATTTCTTTAGTCCGTTGACCCCTGTTCTGCTTTCCTTTATACTTACTCTATTATCGATGAATATACTATTATAATCTACTGATTTTTGCGGGAGATTTTCTTGAAGTTTAAAACGATTTATCTCTTTTTCAATATGCTTCTCGTCACGTCCTTTGCCATTATCATTTTTATGCCATTTTTCATGCTTGGATGGGACTATGTCAAGGTCTTTTGGATGCGGAACTGGTATCTGGCGGCGGTTTTTTTTCTTACGCTGGCCGTTCTGAACGTCTATTTCCTGTGCAAATGGAAACTGTTTTCATTTGTTGAATCGGAAAACTGGAGCGAACTCCGCCTGTATCTGGAACGGCGTGTTTACGAAAAAAAATCCTCATCACGGCCGGCTGTCCGTATCCTTATCAATACCTATATCGTTCTGGCCGATACCGGCGGCCTGATGAAACTGTCCCGGTATCTTGCGGAAAACAAGCCGCGGCTTTTCGCGGTTTTCGCCCTTGATCTTGGCATCCCGTATATCGTTCGCGGCGTTTCGTCCGAAACACGGACTTATTTCGAGGAGGCTTTGAAAAATCCCAGGGCGCGCAAGCGGGACTGGCTACGCTGGAATCTGGCCTTCGCCCGGATGGCCTGCGGCGGGTACGAGGACAGGGAAAAGGCTCAGGAGGAGCTTGTACTGCTTGTGGAGAAAGCGGAGGATCCTCTTGTGCGGCTTTTATCGGTTTACCTGCTGGACAGGAGTATCGAAAAAAGCGATGCTGGTACACAATTAACGGCTGCCGCGCGGGCATCCCTGAATGTGCGGGAATCCCTGAAAGGCATGTATACACGCGAAAAATGGGAAAAAATTCCGGGGCAGGCGAAAGACAGCCTTATCACTCTTGTTTTATCGAAACTGCTTGCCGAAGCGGAAAACTGGCTTTTTGAAGAGAAAACCGAGGAGAAAACCGATGGACGAGTTTAGAAAATCGCACAAACTGGATAACGTCTGTTATGACATTCGCGGCCCTGTTCTTGAAAAAGCAAAAAGCATGGAAGACGAAGGCTTCCAGATACTTAAACTCAACATCGGCAATCCCGCGCCTTTTGGCTTTACCGCCCCGGATGAAATTCTTCATGATGTTATCGTGAATCTTTCCCAGGCCCAGGGCTACTGCGACTCGAAAGGTCTTTTCCCCGCGCGCAAGGCCATTATGCAGTACTGCCAGCAGAAGAGAATAAACGGCGTCGATACCGGGGATATCTACATCGGCAATGGCGTAAGCGAGCTTATCATGATGTCCATGCAGGGCCTTCTGGACAGCGGGGATGAGATTCTTATTCCATCCCCCGATTATCCCCTGTGGAGCGCCGCGGTAAACCTTGCCGGCGGCAGGGCGGTACACTATATCTGCGATGAAGAGCAAAACTGGATACCCGATATTAAGGATATTGAATCAAAAATTACCCCCAAGACCAAGGGCCTGGTCGTTATTAATCCAAATAATCCCACCGGCGCCGTATACCCCGTGGAAGTCCTGCGAAAAATTTACGATATTGCCGCGGCGCATGGCCTTATTATTTTTTCCGATGAAATTTATGACAAAATACTTTACGACGATCTAAGCCATACCTCCATAGCGTCCCTGGCGGATGATGTGTTCTGCGTCACCATGAACGGACTTTCAAAAGCCTACCGGGTTGCCGGTTTCCGCGGCGGCTGGATGGTCTTAAGCGGAAAAAAAAGCGTCGCGAAGGATTACCGCGAAGGGCTGGACATGCTGTCAAATATGCGGCTGTGCGCCAATGTCCCCACGCAATTCGCAATTCAGACAGCCCTGGGCGGCTACCAGAGCATTACCGATCTTGTACTTCCCGGAGGACGGCTGCGGGAACAGCGCGACATCTGTTACCGGATGCTCCGCGAAATACCCGGCCTTTCAGTAGTCAAACCCCAGGGCGCGCTGTACTGTTTTCCGAAAATGGACAGCGCGAAATTCGGCATCACCAATGACCAGAAGTTTGTCTATGATTTACTTCTCGAAAAAAAGATGCTTCTGGTACAGGGAACGGGCTTTAACTGGCCCCGCCCCGACCATTTCCGCGTTGTTTTCCTCCCCGAAGTCGATATGCTCAAGGACGCGCTCAACCGGCTGCGGGATTTCCTCGCCGGATATAAACAAAAAACGGAGTAGTACCCACACAGCATTGAAACCCGCGGGTTTATATTTTTGGGCGCATTTTTTGCGGTTTGGGAATTTGCGCCGCAAATTCCCAAACCGCAAAAAACCGGGCTTTCCGCTCCAAGTCCTCGGATTTGCCCATGCAAATCCTGCGGGCTTTCCGCTGCAATCCCTTGCGCGCGCACCAGCGGCTCTTCGCGCTTCCGCGCGACCATCATCTTTTAGCGTGCCGGTAAACGCCGCGCTGCCTTTTTCTGAATACGCGGGGGAATTGCCAGCGGCAATTCCCCCGCGCCGTTTGCCACGGGCCGCCGTGCGAAGGCACCATGGCGATAGCCATGGTGCCTTCGCTGTACAATGATGTTTTGTACCGGAAAGCCGCTATCCACATTTTCTTTGCTGTCAGACCTCCTAAAGTTTTGAATTAGCATATACTTTTATAGACATTCTCAAGTTCTGTAATAGCTTTTGTGCATACCTCGTCAGTAATGTCCTGATGATGCCACTCCATAACATTTTCCATAAATGAAACTCCCTTGCCCTTCACTGTATCGCAAATAATAATTGCGGGTTTGTCCTTTGTCTGATTTGCCAGATAAATTGCTGAAAGGACACTAACTAAATCGTTACCATCTATTCGAAAAGTTCTCCATCCAAAGCTGCGCCATTTTTCTTCCAGTGGTTCAACATCCATAATCCAGTCCGTTTTTCCGTTGACCTGTAGATTATTTCGATCGACGAGGCTGATCATGTTACCCATTCTAAAGTGCCCTGCGGCCATTGCGGCTTCCCAAACGAGGCCGGATTGGAGTTCACCATCCGACATAAGCGTATAATATGTACAGGAATTCTTCTTTACTCTGGCGGCAAGCGCCATGCCCAAAGTTAGTGATAAACCCTGCCCTAAAGAACCTGTCGTTATTTCTATACCGGGACATTTATTGGCATCGGGATGTCCCTGAAGTATGCTATTTTCCGTTCGATATAAATCAAGTTCTGATTTTGGAATATATCCCAAATCGGCAAGGGCACAGTATACAATCATGCAGTTGTGTCCTTTTGAAAGGATAAAACGATCTCTGCCCTCCCATTTTGGATTCTTTGGATCCTGTTTAAGCACATCGTAATAAAGAGCAGTAACAATTTCAGCCGAAGACAAACATCCTCCAGCATGACCGGTATGCAGCGCGCAGTGATTATAGGTTCGTAATGTATCCATGCGGAGCTGGCAGGCTTTTTTCTGCAATGTGACGAGCTTGTTTGCGTTTATGAACTCGCTCATTTTTCCAATACCTCCATAGCGGCGTTAACAATATGATCCGTACTTGTTCCATATTTTTTGCGTAGACTATCAGGAAGCCCGGATTCGGAGTAGTCCTCCATCATTGCAACAGCTTTGTAGGAAACCGCAATCTTTTCCTCGGCTACTACTTCACTGACGGCAGAAGCAAGACCTCCATAAATATTATGGTCTTCAATGGAAACAACTCTGCCGGTCTTTGAGATCGATGTGAGCAGTGTTTTGCGGTCAAACGGTTTTAGCGTGGCAGCATCAAGTACATCCGCTTCTATGCCTTTTTCTGCAAGACGACTTGCTGCGTCAAGTGCCCGTCCGACGCATCCTCCTATACCGATCAAAGTAATATGTTTCCCTTCCCTTGGCTGATATGTCTTACCAATTTCAAATCCGATAGAATCCCTGTACAGTACTGGCAATGGTTCATTTTCTATTCTCATATATACCGGCCCGTTATGCGCTACAATAGGACGAATCATTTGACGGGTCATAACAGGATCGGATGGAGAAACTATGGCTATTTCAGGAAGAACCCGCAAAGCGCCAAGATCCTCCAAACAGATATGTGTTGCACCATCCTTACTAGCGCTAAATCCTGCATATCCTCCTATTATTTTTACGTTTTTCCGGCCATGCGCGACAGAACATCTGATAATTTCATATGGCCGTTCCGTTATAAAGATCGCAAAAGCAACAGCAAAAGGCACCAAACCCTCAGCAGCCATACCGGCAGCAGCCGCAATGACGTTTTGCTCTGCAACGCCAAATTCAAAGAATCGATCAGGGTATACGTCCCGAAATGCCAGCATTTTGGTCGACCGGGCTACCTCCGGATCCAGAACGACAATACGTTTGTCCCAGGCCCCAACGGCAATCAATTCTTCACTAAAAACATCCCGTAAATACGTTCCCATAATTTCTGACCACCTCCACAAATAGGTTTAGAATTGGTTCCCGTAAATAAGATTCGGTAGAAACAACGCAATCTGGGGAACAAAGGAAATGATATACAATAACACAATGAGACCTATCAGATAGGGAAATGTAATCCTGGCTACATGAAGTACTGTCATCCTGTTCATTCCCGCAAGTGTAAAGAGCACCATGCCGACAGGCGGCGTCAAAAGACCAAGGATAAGATTAAGAACCATAATGAGTCCGAAATGTACCGGGTCCAGTCCGTAAGAAACTGCGACAGGAACCAATACTGGCGTAAAGATCGGTACAGCGGCCGAATTGTCCATAAATACGCCTACAATAAGTAAGCAGATGTTGAGTACTATTATTGCAATAAATTTATTTGAAATAGATCCTTGAAATGCCGACACCAAGGTATTCGCAACGGACATGTGGGTTAATACCCAACCAAACAACGAAGAACACGCAATAATCCACGTGATATTTGCCGTTACATGAATCGTCTCTGTCAATATTTTGGGAATATCCTGTATCTGTAATCCATGCGTTATAAATCCAAGAATCAATGCGTATAGAGCGGCTACGGTAGCTGCTTCAGTAGGGGTGAAGATTCCAAAAATGATGCCACATACCAGAATAACCGGCGTCATTAACGCGGGAGCGGCATCAGCGGTTACCGTCAAAAATTCTTTCAATCCAACCCGTTTTCGTACTGAATAATTTTTCTTTTTAGAATGGAAATAAACCATAATACTCAAAACAACACCCATGAGTAAGCCTGGCAGTAAACCGCTTACTAACATTCTGCCTAGCGATGCGCCTGAAAAAACAGAATAAACGACCATGATGATACTGGGCGGAATAATAGGACCAATAACCGAAGAAGCGGCAGTAATTGCTACACTGAAATCCAAATCATAACCCGCTTCACGCATTGCCTGAATTTCTACAACTCCCAAGCCCGCGGCGTCAGCAACAGCGGAACCAGACATACCGGCAAAAATAACACTTGCAAAAACATTAACATGTCCCAGGCCGCCGGGGATATGTCCCACGCAAACATCGGCGAATCGAAATATCCTTTTTGTTATACCTCCAACGTTCATAAGATTTCCGGCTAAAACGAAAAATGGAATCGCTAATAGGGGAAAGTTGTACACTCCTGCAATCATTCGCTGCAACCCAACACTCAATGGCAGGTTTTCTATCACAATGTAGAGAAGCGAACTGGCAAATAATGTATATCCTATGGGCGCCCCTAGTACAAGCAACACAACAAACATTAGACCCATGAGTATCATTCGTCAGCCTCCTTAAGTATTCGTGTGCCGGATATCGTTTCGTATATATTAAAAGGAGTCCGCAAAATTATCAAAAAGGAGGCGGCAAGAAAGGCGGAATAAATTACTGACATCGGCAATTGCAGAGCCGGAGTTATTACTGTCGCCTGTGTCCGTGTAAACCTTATTGCCGTTGGCAGCAAATAGATAAAAATGCTCATGCAAAATAAATCAGAAAAAACTGATATGATTTTCTGCACAAGAGAAGGCAGAAGGTTTACAAAAACATCTATTCGGGTATTAAGTTTATGATGGATACAATAACCGGACCCCAGCATACACATCCATATAAAACAAATACTGATAAGTTCTTCGGTAAAGATCAAAGGGCTGTTCAATAGATAGCGGAAAAAGACATGAACTATCATTATAACGCCCATTGATATCAATAAAAACTGCATAATATATCGTTCTAAATCGTATACAAGGTATAATATTTTTTTCACGATGCCTCCGATGCAGATCGCGGGCATACCCTGTGGATGCCCACGACAATCCTTTTATCAGACTTGTTCGATAACCTTCCGGTTCTCTCACAAGTCTATGGAATTTGCCACAAAATAGCGGCAAATCCCGCCTTTTTTATATCGAACCTGTTCAGAAACTGAGGTTTCTGAACAGCTCTATTTATAAGCCTGTATTTTTGTATACAAAGCGGCGTCAAAACCACTGCCATTCAGATTCGTCTTGGCCAATTTACTGAATGCCTCTACATCCGCTTCAACCGGTATCATCCCGTAACCGAGCAGCCGTTGATACAATTCCCCCCTTTCAAGATCGATCATTTGCTCAGTGCCTTCTCTACAGATTCTCTCACCTTGTTCCACCATAAGTTTCTGCTGTTCGGCAGTTAATGTCTGAAAGGTCTTTTCGCTGATTGTTAAATAATTATTTTGCATAATGTGACCTGTCAGACAAAGGTACTGTGTAACTTCGTAAACTTTTGGACCTATGATGTTACTGTAGGAGTTTTCCGCGGCATCAACAATTCCTTGCTGCAACGCAAGATAAAGTTCGCCAAACGGGATCGGGGTAGGGTTAGCACCAAGCATTTTGAACGCATCAATTGAAGGTTGTTGATCCGGCACACGGATTTTCATACCTTTCAGATCGGCCGGAGTCCGTACTTGTTTATTATTTGTAACGACATGGCGAATACCTACATAAAGAGAACCGAGAATACGGATACCAAATTCTTTTCTCAGTCTTTCATGGACGGGTTTAAAGAGGTCCCCCATGACTACCTTCTGCATGTGTTCAACGTTGGCAAAAATGTAAGGAGCATCACAGATACCGTATTCCGGGATACGCTTTGCAAGCTCTCCATTCGCATTGATGCAAAAGTCAATGGACCCTTCCGTAAGAGATGCGGTAATATCCCTTTCTTCCCCCAACTGCCCTGCCGGGTAGACTTCAATAATGATGGCGCCTTGAGATCCTTCTTTGATATACTCAGCAAATGTCAGGCTATTATTGTAAAAATTATTATCTACAGCCTGTACAATACCCGCCCGAAGTTTCTTGGGGCCTCCTGCCGGTTCACTTGTCCCGCCGCCATAACTGGCGGCACCTGCGAAAAACAAACATAATAAAAGCGGGATCAGTCTTTTTCTCATACACTCCTCCTTGTGATGGTTTTATATGCCGCCGCCAAACT
>JAISAF010000398.1 GCA_031266855.1 Spirochaetales bacterium | reverse complement strand
GAGCGGGCATGACCCGCAGTGAGGCGATACCGGCGTACAAACGGTTTGTCCGTATTTCACCAGAAGTTCATTCAGCGGAATCCAGAATTTCCGCGGCATTACCCTGCCAAGGGCGGCCTCCGTTTCCTCCGGCGTTTTTGTTTCCACCCAGCCGGCGCGGTTCGATATCCGGTGCACATGAGTGTCCACGCATATCGCGTCGATACCAAATCCAAGATTCAGTACAAGATTCGCGGTTTTCCTTCCCACGCCAGGAAAAGCCATAAGAAGTTCCCTGTCGGCGGGAACCTTCCCCCCATAGTCCCGCTCGACACGGCGGGCTGTTTCCCGTATACTCGCGGCCTTTGTCTTGTAGAATCCCGCGGGATAAATAAGTTTTTCTATCGCCGTTTCCGGCAGGGCAGCCAGAGCGGCGGGGGACGGAGCCTTCTCAAAAAGACGGCGCGAAGCGGTATATGTTACCTCGTCTTTTGTACGAAGGGATATCATCGTCGCGACAAGCACGCGGAAAGGATCCCCATGATTTTCCCCGGCAACCTGCGACACCGAAGGCAAACCGCCCTCCGGGCTGCGCGGCGCGTCTTTTTTATCCTGCCAGCCAAGACGCTTACGCAAATCCTGAAAAATCCTTTCCCAGCCGGAGGGCCCAGGCGGAACCAGCCCTCCCTTCCCGCCTGGCAGGGTTTCCGCCACAGAACTTTTTACAGATATTTTCACAGATTTTTTCATTTCACAAATTTTTTCACCGGCCTTTTCATGCAAGCAGAACCACAGCAAAAGCCTCCACCGCGCGGCCCTCGCCCGCGGCATCGACCTGTTCCTTTGTTTTTCCCTTTACCGAAATAAGCCCCGGCGAAACACCCAAATCTTCAGCAAGACAGGCGGCGATGGCCTGCCGGTACGGAAGAATCTTTGGACTTTCAAGAACAACCGTACAATCAAGATTAACAATACGCAAATTCTCCGCGTGCAGAAGCGTTGCGGCGCGGCGCAGCAGAACCCGGCTTGATATATTTTTATAAGCGGGATCCGAAGGCGGAAAATGCGAACCTATATCCCCCAGACCCGCCGCGCCAAAAAGCGCGTCAATAAGCGCGTGAATAAGAACATCCGCATCGGAATGCCCCTCCCCGCCCTTCGGCGAAGGAATCTCTACCCCGCCCAAAAGAAGTTTCCGCCCAGGAACCAGCCTGTGTAAATCCCAGCCAAAACCTATACGCGGAAAACCCCGCGGCGCCTCATCCGCAGGTTTACGTTCATCCGCAGGTTTGTGCTCATCCAAATCGGAAGGATAGGTTATTTTCCTGTTGTGCCCGTCCCCAGGTACCGAAAAAACCCGCCCCTTATACGCCCCATAGATTTCCGTATCATCAAGGTACGCGCGCCCATCGCCCGCCGCCTTTTCGTGAGCATCAAAAATCTTTTCATACAAAAACCCCTGCGGAGTCTGGGCACCACGGATTTTTTCCCGATCAGGATGCGCTTCCAGAAAACCATCTCCGTTTACCTGTTTTAAGGCATCCACAACCGGAGTCAGCGGCAGACACGCGCCATGAAGCCGCGCCCCCCGCGCGACATCCAGAATAAGCCCAGGCCGGACCCAGGGACGGGCGCCATCATGAATAAGAACAATACCAGGCCGGAAATCCCTCATCGCGCGAAGCCCATTGTATACGGACTCCTGCCTCGAATCACCGCCCTCCACAAACAGGGTTTTCTCCGCGCGCCCCGCGCCCCCAAGCCAGGAAGCAAGAACACCCCGCGCCACATCCCCGCCCCCAGGCGGTACGGTTATAACATAGACACTAATAATCCCGCTATTCTCAAACGCTTCCAAAGCATGAAGAATAAGAGGCTTCCCGCCCGACAGAAGATATTCCTTCTTAATACCAGCGCCCATACGGGTACTTTTCCCCGCGGCGGTTATGAGAGCCGCGCAGGCAGGCATAAAACCCGGATCAATAATCCAGTCCGTCTTCGTCGTCTTCCTCGGCCTCTTCCTGGTCTTCCCCAAAACCCTCGTAATCATCATCATCTTCACGCACAGCAGCCACCGGGGTTTTAAGTTTTTCCGGCAACTCCGCCTCAAGCTTCCCGAAAATCAAATGCTCAACCTCGTCCTTCCTTGACCCAATAGCAAAGGAAATCTCATCCACCAGAAGCTTCAAAGCATTATCAAAAAGTTTACGCTCAAGAATAGGAAGCTCCTTTACCTTGGAACGATGATAAAGAGTCCGCACAACCTTAGCAATATCCACAACACTGCCCTGCTTCAAAAGATCAAGATTCATCTGATACCGCAGCTTCCAGTCCGTAGGCGCCGCCTCGTATTCCTCCGAAATGAACTCCAGCGCACGCTCCGCCTCTTTCTTACTAACAATGGCACGGATACCCAGCCCAAGCGCCTTATCCACCGGAACCATAACCGTCATATCCGACACCTCAAGATAAATAATATAGTAAGGCGTCTTCTTGTCCTTAAACATGCGATTCTCAATAGACAAAATTTTCCCCACACCCTGAAGAGGATACACAACCTGCTGATTTTTCTTAAAAGGCATATTTTTCCGCGATATACGCGCCCCTGTTTTTGCCGACTTCGCGGCCTTGACTGTTTTCGCTATCTTAGCGGATTTTGCGGACTTCGCCGCCCTTCCCTGTCTGGCAGATTTCGCGGACTTTGTACCTTGTACTGGCTTCGCTATTTTCTTCTTCACCGTAGACATTATGTACTATCATAACAGAAAACACACCGCGAGTCAAAGGGTTCCAACAAAACCCGGAATAAACACCAAAAGAATTTGGGCGCATTCCGGGGGCACGAGAGTGCCCCCGGAACCGGGCTTTCCGCTCCAAGTCCTCGGATTTGCCCAGGATGCATGGGCGAGCAGCGATTTTGCGAAAGCAAAATCGCGACCAGCCAATGCAAATCCTGTGGGCTTTCCGCTGCAATCCCTTGCGCCGCACCAGCGGCTGAAATCAGGCCATAAAAGCAGGCCCGCAAAATCGCTTCGCGATTTTGCGTCCAGCAACGCGGCAGCTCAGAATCAGGCCCGGAAATTGCATGGCAATTGTGTACCCTGATTTTGAGCTGCCGATACTTGACATTTTCCTACAATTGTGTTTTAATTTCCGGCCGGATAACACTAAATGTTTATTTCCATTGTTTTTACAGCCTTAACTCAAATTTCGCCTAACATGCGCATAACTCCTTATATCACAGGAATTTACCCCCCCCCCCCCCCCCCCAGTGCAATGTAATTTTATATAGTAGAACTGCCCGAAAACCACGGTTTACAAACAAGCCTGATACTGCCAATATCTATATTTTTATCCAGTATATAAAGCGGGCAATCCTTTCGCACTTATACTCTTCAAAACATCTGCGCTTTCCCCTGTACTGTACGCGCCGCTTTGTAAACGGTCCATAAAAGTTTTCTCTTTTTATTTTCTTCCCCGTAAAAAATTACGCTCCGTCTCAATAAAAAAGGAATGCCGTTGGCAGGCCGGGGCGAAGCTTTTTAAAAAGAATATGCGCGGCCCCCTGTGCTTTTTTTCAGGGCCGGGCCGCCTGATTTAAGGAGTATGTAAAATGAAAAAAAATTATACAA
Source organism: Spirochaetales bacterium (assembly GCA_031266855.1). Taxonomy (GTDB): domain Bacteria; phylum Spirochaetota; class Spirochaetia; order DTKZ01; family DTKZ01; genus JAISAF01. The sequence continues at coordinate 1,467 of JAISAF010000398.1, read as the reverse complement.
TAGTTTTTTCCGCTATTGTGATATTGATAGTGTTATGCGCTTTCTGGAGCTGCGATTCCGGCGGCGATGATGATTCCGGCTCTGCCGGAACTGTCGGCAGCGCCGCTGATTTGGCAAAAATCGGTACGTCCGGCTATCCCCTGGACGGAACCTATGAGCTTACCGCCGATATTACCCTTCCTTCCAACTGGATGCCTATAGGAAGCGGAAACGCCCCCTTTACCGGAACCTTCGACGGCGGTGGATACAGCATAATTATAAACAGCTTTTCTTCCGCCGGGGTTAATATTTCATCCGCCCCGGTCATGGTGGCCCTTGCGTCAGACTGGGGTTTTGCCGGCGATATCATCGCCAGGGGTTTATTTGCATATACTGAAAACGCCACCATAAAAAATCTGGATATTACGGTAAACCTGAGTTCCTCCCCATTTGTGATAACTTCTACGTCGCAGCAGGTACAGCTTTTTGGAACCGTCGCCGCTGCCGCCCTAAACACAGCGTTTACAAACATAAATATCTCTGGCGGGGGACTGGACGTGGAGGCCTCCTCCATTAATGGAATCTCGGTGGGCGGCATTGTGGGCATGCTGCTGGAAGGAAACTCCATGACCAACTGCTCCATGGTCGGAGATGTACACGCCAAGTCCACAGCTTCCGATAGTGATATAAGAGCCGGCGGGCTTGCCGGAGAGCTTGTGGGCAGTAGTGAAGGCAGTCTTGTCGTTATACGAAAAAGTTACTCCACTGGAGCGGTAAGCGCAGTAATTCCCGTGACAGGCGGCCAAGTCCATGTCGGCGGCATAGTGGGAGCTATACAGGAAACGGTTGAGATTACGGATTGTTATTCTACCGGGGATGTTTCCGGAGACGCCATTTATCGTGTCCGCGCCGGCGGTATCGCGGGTGACTCCGAATTTAAGGACGGCGCTGTCACTATCGCCCGCTGTTACGCATCGGGAAATATCAGCGCTGTCGACAGCACCGGCGGGTCCGGGACTGCGGGAGGCATAGCGGGGACCGCTCATGTGGAGTCAAGTGGCAGCGGTAGCGGTAGCATTACCGGCTGCGCGGCCCTGTCCGTGTCGGTCAGTCATACTAACAGCGGCTACTACTATAGAGCTGGCCGCATTGTAGGGGGGGATCATTCAAGTGATAGTACGGGTTTTTCCCTGAATAAAAACATCGCTAACAAAGACATGCTGGTAAATAGCAGTAAGATTTTAAACGGCAGCACCGCTAACACAAACGGCGAGGACAAAACCAGTGCCCAACTGGAGATTCAGGCAACATATACGGCCCTCGGTTGGGATTTTAACACCGTATGGAAAATGCAGGGAGGCCGCCCTGTGCTGCAATGGCAGTAAGCGGCAGCCTTGAAACCAGTCCACGGAAATAATTGCCAGCGGCAATTATTTCCGTGCGTATACCCAGGCGGGCCGCGCTTTTGCCAAAGGCAAAAGCGCGGGG
>JAISAF010000305.1 GCA_031266855.1 Spirochaetales bacterium | reverse complement strand
CTAATGAAGTTTTTTAACTCTCTTCCTTTTTTACTCCCTCGCCCTTGCCCGTCTTCGATCTTGCCAGTCTTCGATTCCCGCCCGGCGTAGGCTGGAGCCTACGCCGGGTTAGAAGCAAGCGTCCACGCTTGCGGCACTGGAACCCGACAAGGGTAATTTCACGCGCCTGGTTTCAAATCTGCAAGGCAGGAACCTTGCTTTTAGGGCGGCGTAGTCTGGAGACTACGCCGCGCAGCGGTATAAAAACCGCAGCGGACGGCATTAAACCCCAAAAGGTGCCAGGTACATTTTTACGTTTCACGGAATAGGGCAACATTTTAGAATGTACTATCTAAAAACGTGCCTGGCACTTTTTAAAGCTACCGCCGCCCCAGCGGCTAAAAAAAATCACCACAAAGTCAAAGAAGCTCCGGTACAAAGCCTTATTTTTTCTTCCTTGTTTGACTTTTTCAACTTCGCGGTAAAAATTTTGACTCTGAGAATTGCTGACCTTGACGCCCTTGAACACAAGTCCGCAAAAATGATAACTTACAGGCATGAGAAAAATGCTGATCATTTTGTACGCGCTTGCCTTTCTTAGTCTTCCATTGTGCCTTTTTGCCCAGGAAGACGAAGAAGAGGACGAATATATCCCAACCTATGTTCTGGGCGATCAAATGCTGATGATAAACGGGGGACTGTTTGTTCCCCTTTTTTTTCAAACACTGGCGGGCGATTTGCATTCCACCCGCCTGAGTGTCGGCGGAGTTGGTTCCCTGCAATGGTCAACACACTTGAACAATAACATGACTCTAGGCGGCGAAGGCGGCGGTATGTTTGCCTTTACCCCAAACGACAACAACCTGTTTATGCTTCCCGTAACAATCCGCTATTCGTATATTTTACGCAAATATCCCTTTGATTTTCCGTTAAGTATCGCGGGAGGGGTCAATTTCGTGCGCCTGAATTCCGTTTTCAGGCTTCTTCCCATCCTGAAACCCGGCATATCGGGATACTGGAATTATAACGAAGCCTGGGCCTTTGGCGTAAATGTCGTCTACTGGTGGACGCCGGATATTTATATGGGGCCCACGCCCCCGCATTCGGACAGCCGCATAGGGAATTTCCTGGAATTTACCCTTTCCGCGCGCTATCATTTTTAGGTATATATGTATATGCGAAGATATTTTCAAACCGTATGGCATACCGTGTTTGCCGCGCTCTCCTGCATCCTGTTTTTTTCCTGTACCGATGTAGACCATGGGCTTTTCTGGAACATAGAACACGAGGAAAAAATCCCCGATAATTCGCTGCCCAATGATATTGGGGTGTATGGGATGATTAAGATTCCGAGCCTGTATACCGGCAGTTCACAGGCACAGGAGAGGTGGCATCCTGATGGCAGATACTACCTCGCCGGCGGGGCCTTGTTTTTCAGAGAGTCTGGAAGCGACTGGAAAAGAATATCCGCACCGGGAAGCGGCGGTATTGTCAACGATGTGGCGTGGATTGATACGGGAAGTTCCATCGAAATCTATGTTTCGGTTATGTACGGCAATTCCGGCAGATTATTCCGATTGAATGAACAGGTAAACCCGAATTATACAATTCCCAATCCGTCATACGACCCTCTTCTTCCGGCGGGGCCATCTAACCAGCCGAGGATTACCGATCTGACGAGCACCTATACAGCCTATGGCAGCGAGATACCCTATCCCAATGGGGGACAAATACAGAGGCTTATCAGCATTGATACGGATACAACATCTGCCCCTGGATATGGTAAGCCCGACGAATTTTTTATGTCCACAGGAACCCCGACAAATAATTCCTATCAGTTCTTCCATTGTTCATGGACTGGCACTAAAATAGACCCTCATGAAACCGGCCTGAGCGGGGAAATCATTACGGGCGGGACGTATGACAGTGTCAATTCGGTTTACTGGTTTGTCAGCAAGTCCCATGTTTTTAAGGTTCATCCATCAGCCTTATCTTCTATGCCAGCCTTACCTCCGTCCAACGAGTGGATGCAGCATATTGTATGGGAAATTTCTTCTTCTTCCATATCCGGATCTGATCCGGATATCTTCCGGTTTCCCAACCAGAGACTGTCCCGGTTCAGCGATATTTTCTATGACGCCGGTAATAGTTCGTCCGGCAGTGTACCTCTTGTCCTGTCCGGCATCGCGTCCCCCAATTATTCAACTTACAATTCCAATCCTAATCTCTATATCGCCTGCGGGGATGGCCTTTTTATGACTACAACGCAGCCTTCTGGTACCCCGCAGACCTGGGATCGCCTGAGCGGCGGATATCATACCAGCATAGCAAAAATGATATACGGTTCTCTCCAGGGAGAGTCCCGCCTCATCGCGGGCAGAGAGGATTCCGGCCTTGTTGAATTTGAGAGGCGGGATAATCTTGGTACTGGCGTTAAGGAGCCTTATGGTCATTATCCGTATGGCAAATACTCGGATTTCTCCAGTTTATATAACGCGAGCGTTACCCGTCTGCTGGCGGACGGCCCCATAGTCATAGCGGGGACAACGCGAAGCGGCGCGTGGAACGGGAATTATTCATCGGGCATCACAAGCCCCAAGTGGTCGCAGGAATAAGCTCTGCCAGCGGCAGCTCAAAACCCAACTCCCACAATTGCCAAAGGCAATTGTGGGGCAGCTAATTGCCTTTGGCAATTAGCTGCGCGTAATCAGGCGGTCGCGATTTTGTTCTGACAAAATCGCGTGGTTTGTCACCAAGCGCAGTGCGTAGCGCTGTGCACGTAGCTATCACCTACCGGCTGCCGACGGCAGCTCAAAAATTGCGGATAACCCGACGGTCGCGATTTTGCCCCGCCTAGGTAAACGCACGCGGGAGCGTGTTTTTGATAATTGCAAGGCAGGAGCCTTGCTTTTAACACGGCGTAGTCTGGAGACTACGCCGAGCGGGGCTTGGGAATTATGCCGCAAAATTGCTTCGCAATTTTGCGGGGTTGCTTTGACGGCTGGTGTTAGCCGCTGGGCGCGCGCAAGGGATTGTAGTGGAAAGCCCGCAGGAAAGCGCAGGGGCGCTTTCCGAGGACTTGGAACGGAAAGCCCGGTTTTTTGCCCGGTTACGGGCAAAAAAATGCGCCATGATTAATGCGTCTAATGACAGAATAATTTCCGCCAGCTATGTGCGGGCGCCGCGCATGAACAGGATTCCGAGGATCAGAAAGAGAAACAGGGCAAACCACGCGCCGACTACGGGCGCTACGAGATCGTATTTCGCGAAAAGCCGCATTACCATTTGAGCTACGTAATAGATTACTGAGAAAACGAGGCTGCTTAAAAGGCTCATCAGGAGGATGTTTTTGCGGAAGCGTCCTCCTATGGCGCTGGACAGGAGCGCGACTACGAAAGGCGCGAAGGTAAAGCTGAAACGGTTATAATACATGGTAAGCGCTTCCCGGTATGGGAGGCCGGCCCGGCGCAGCTTGTCTATCCATTCCCGCGCGTCGCCGATGCGCATTTCCTCTACGTTGTTTGTCAGGGTTCGGAAGTTTTCCGGGTCGAGGGTCAGTTCCCTGTCGGTTAGGGTGTCAAAATCCTGTTCGCTCATCGTATCGCCTTCGATGGTAAAAATCCTGACCCGTGTCAGGCGCCATACCCCTTCTTCGTCCCAGACGGCTGTTTCCGCGTCAATCCGCTGGAGGAACTTTCCATCGGTATCGCGTTTTGTTACGATGAGTCCCGAAAGGCTGTTATTCTGGTCGTTATAATAATCCGCGTGATAGATCGTTCTGATGTTTTCGCCGAGAACCGTTACGTTTGAATTGCTGAAGGTCGTGCTTTCGTTTATCGCGGCTTTTACCATTTCATTTTTCTGCCGGTAGGTGTCAATGACCCAGCCTTCCTCAAAGAAGTAGCCGAATAAGGAAATGAGAATACTCATAACAAGAAGGGGGATAACAAAGCGGAAGAGCGGTATGCCTGCTCCGAAAACGGCAATGAGTTCGTTGCGGGCGTAGGATTCCCCCAGGCAGTAGGCTGTGCTGAAGAGAACGGAGATGGGTGTGGCAAAGGATACGCACTTGGGCAGATACATAAACTGGATCATCATAATCTGGGAAAAAGAAACTTCCTGGTTCAGGTAGCGCCAGAGATTGGCGAAAAGATCAACCATTTCCAGGAGGAGGACGAAAAATGAAAGCGCGACGAGGAAAATGGGGATAAAGGAGCGGATAACCATAAACGGGAGTATTCTCATTTTAGTACCCGTCCGAGAGCGGCGGCAAGTCCTAGCGCCAGTATTATCATATCGGGAAGCCACATGGCCCAAAAAGCCGGGAACTGGGCTCGTATACCGAGGGTTTGCCCCGCGACGAGCATTCCCCAGTAGAAACATGACATAAACAGGCCGATGCCGAATCCCATGGACCGGCCGTTTTCATGGGTAAAAAGCCCTACTGGAAAGGCGAAGATGATAAAAACTATGCAGCTAAAAGGCAGGGAGAATTTTTTGTGGAATTCGACTAGAAATACCTGGAGCGTTCTGTCCGAAAGTTCCCTTTGCCGGTGCGCCTGTACCCCGGAAGCGAGCCGTTCAAAAGTCTCCCGCGCGCTGTCGACGCTTATGCTTCCCGCATACAGCCTGTCAACGATACTTCTGTAGGTATGCCGGTATTCCAGTTCCGCCAGAGCGGTTCGCTGGCCGTTTTCCTTTTCACGGGTGTCCAGGGCTTCCCGTTTTTTTTGTATTTCCGTGTACACGTCGTAGGAACTCATTTCGCGGGGGCTGGGATTGCGAAAGGCCGCGGAAATATTTTTCAGGAGCAGGTTATATTCCATTGTGTCAGCAAAGCTGTAGCTGTACTGCGTTCTGTCATCCGCCGCGATGGCGTGGGTGGTGACGTTTTTCATGGACAGGCTTATGACGCCTTCTATGGATTTGTCGATAACAGCGCTTTCAGCCAGAATAATCCGTTTGGAACCTTCGGCTTCCCTGTCGAGAATGAAGAGCGTATCCACGGATAGTCCTTCCACCTGTCCGTTCGCGATGATGCTGTCCTGGAAGGCTTTTACCGAATAGCTTTCGATTTCGATTTCGGGGTGGGAATACAGAAGGCCCCTGTAGAGCGTATTGAAGCGCAGGGTTCCCAGAGGGAGAAAATAGTCGTTCATAATGAAGGAGAAACAGGAGAAAAAAATTCCGATGGCGAAAATGGGAATAAAAACGCGGCGAAGGGCTATGCCCGAAGCCTGAAAGGCGATGATTTCATTTTGGGAGGAGAATTTGCCGATTGCCATAAGGCTTCCAACGAGCGCCGCGAATGGAAGAGACAGGGCAATAATGCCGGGAAGCGAATAAAAGATAAGAAGAATAACATCCCATACCGGCACGCGTTTTGAAAGGATCCGTTCCGCCATGAGGAGCATCTGGTTCAGGAAAAAAATGAAAAAGAAAAACAGAAAGGATACGCCTGTCGAGAAAACAAACTCTTTGCCAATATAGATATATATTGTTTTAAAGCTGTTTTTCACCCTGTTGATCCGAATCCTCCTGTTCCCCGTACTGATTCGGGAAGTACATCCGTACAGAACAGCCGCGCCGTATATACTTTGGCGAATACAATCTGGGCTATTCTGTCTCCTGCTGAAATACTGAAAGGTTTCTTTCCGTGATTTATCAGCAGGACTTTTATTTCACCCCGGTAATCCGCGTCGATGGTTCCTGGAGCGTTCAGGACAGTAACCCCGTGTTTCAGGGCGAGGCCGGAACGGGGCCTTACCTGAGCTTCCATGCCCTGGGGAATCGCCAGTCTTATTCCTGTTGGGACCAGGGCGTATTCACCAGGCTGGATGGTAATATCTGCCGAGGATTTCAAATCCGCACCCGCGGCGGACTGGCTGGCGTAGAGCGGCAGAGCCGCCCCATCGCAGAGGCAGGGTATTTCGAGCGTTTCCATACAGGATCATTTCTGGTACAGGAGGCTCAGGTTGATTCTTCCCATTTTGTCGATTTCGATTATTTTCACCTGAATTTCCTGGTTCAGACTCAGGACATCCGAGACGGCGTTTATGCGTTTCGCGGACATCTTTGAAATGTGACAGAGTCCTTCCTTTCCGGGGAGGAATTCGATAAAGGCGCCAAAGTCCATAATCCGCCGTACAGTCCCGGTATAAACTCTGCCGACTTCCGGCTCTTCCATCATGCGATCGAGGCATTCCTTTGTCGCGTCGCCGGAAGCCTTCGCGTTACTGTAAATTGTAACGAGGCCGTCATTTTCGACATTGATGCGTACACCATATTTTTCGGAAATGCCTTTAATCGTTTTTCCGCCCGGGCCGATAAGAAGGCCGATTTTTTCCGGATCGATCTTCATGTTGATGATGCGCGGGGCGTATTCTGACAAATCGGTGGAAGGAACTGAAATAACGGAATTCATTATGCCGAGGATGTGCATACGGCCTCTTTTGGCCTGATCAAGAGCGCGTTTCATGATTTCGGGGCTGACTCCTGATATTTTTATATCCATTTGAAAGGCGGTAATGCCGTTTTCGGTTCCCGCTACTTTGAAGTCCATATCTCCCAGATGGTCTTCCTCGCCCAGAATATCGCTGAGTATGACGGTTTTGTCTTTTTCCTGGATAAGGCCCATCGCGATACCCGCGACGGGTCTTCGCATGGGAACCCCGGCGCTTAAAAGCGACAGGGTGCTGCCGCATACCGTTGCCATTGATGAGGAGCCATTTGATTCGAGTATTTCGGAAACAACACGGATTGTATAGGGGAATTTTGTTTTTTCCGGCAGCATGGCGCTTACCGCACGATAGGCAAGATGCCCGTGACCGATTTCACGGCGTCCTGTGGAAAGGCGTCCTGTTTCTCCCACGGAGAAAGGCGGGAAATTATAGTGGAGCATGAAGTTTTCCCGCTTGTCTCCTTCGATGTCGTCCATAATCTGTTCGTCAAAAACAGTACCCAGGGTGGTAACGGCGAGCGCCTGGGTTTCGCCCCGTGTAAAAAGAGCCGACCCGTGAGTCCTTGAAAGGATGCCGGTTTCACAGCTAATGGGCCGTATATCCTCCGGGCCGCGGCCATCGGTTCGGATGCCGCGTTCGGCAATGGATTTGCGGACAACGGAGGTTTCGATTTCTTCCATAAGCGCTTCAAAAACTTTTTCGTGGGCCGACGGGATGGTTTCGCCGTATTTTGCGAGGGTTTCGGTTTTCAAATCCCTGATTGCTTTCGAGCGGTTCTGCTTGCCTTTGACAAAGCAGGCGGTTTCCATTTTTGGGTAGACGAAACCGAGGATTTCTTCGCGGTTTTCAAGAACAAGTTCCGCGGAGGAACTTAACGGAAGTTTTTCCTTGCCCGCGAGCCGCCGCAGTTCCATCTGGATTCCGCAGAGGTCTTTGATAATCGCATGGGCTTTTTCCAGCGCGCTTAAGAGGACTTCTTCACTGACTTCGCCTGCCCCGCCTTCTACCATAGTGATGCCTTCGCCCGTACCTGCCACAACGATATCCATCTGGGAGTCCGCGACCTGCTTAAAGCTGGGGTTAATGATAAGCCCGCCGTCCAGGGAACAGACCCTGACAGCCGCCACCGGCCCCCCGAAGGGAATGTCGGAAATGACAACCGCCGCGGAGGATGCGATCATCGCGATAATATCCGGGGGATTTACCATATCGGTTGAAACCGTCGTGGGAACGATTTGTATTTCGCGTTTGAATTTTTTATCAAACAAGGGCCGCATGGGCCGGTCGATAAGACGGGAAACAAGGATTTCCTTATCGCGGGGCCGGCCTTCCCGTTTCAGAAAGCCGCCGGGGATTTTCCCCGCGGCATAAAACTTCTCGTTGTATTCAACCGAGAGCGGGACATAGTCAAGCTCTTCGCTTTCACTATCGCCCGAACATACGGTCGCCAGAACTGCTGAACCTCCGTATGTCGCAAAAACGGCTCCGTTTGCCTGTTTCGCGAGACGGCCTGTTTCTAAAATAAGGTCGTCGTTTCCAATTTTATACTTTACTGTATGTATCACTCTTTAGTCCTTTTTATTTATTAGACTTGTTTGATAACCTTTTTCCGGTTCTCTCACCTTTAGTCTCTTAGGGATTCGCCGCAAACAGGCGGCGCGATCCATCATTTTTACATGAAAGCTGTTCGTAAACGAAAAGTTTGCGGACAACTTCTATTTACGCAGATTCAGTTTCTCTATAAGTCCGCGGTATTTTGTAAGATCGGTTTTCCGCAGATAGTTCAGGAGGCTCCGCCGCGAACCAACCATTTTCAGAAGACCTCTGCGGGAAGAATGATCCTTCTTGTGGATTTTCAGATGTTCGGTCAGTTCTCCGATTTTTTTGGTAAGCAGCGCAATCTGTACTTCCGTTCGTCCCGTATCCTTTTCGTTCGCGCCGTATTCCTGCACAATTACTGTTGTGTCTTCCTTTTTCAGGGACATATTTTACTCCTTCAAACAATTATACAAATGTTATGGCATCTACATTGCCATCATAATGCCATGAAATTCCATCCGCGTCCACGTCCGCGAAACCATTCCGCCCTCCGGCTGTGCCTTCAAAAAAAACAGGATATCTTCCCGCTTTTGGAATAACCTGCGTCAGCGCCGTCCGCGCCGCGCCGTCTTTTTTCCCACCGTCGTGGAAAAAAATCCTATACGGATAGCCCAGCATGGAAACAGCGGCACGGAAGTCTCCCCCGCTGATAAAATCCCGGATGCGCGTACTGCTGATTCTGCTTCCCCCGTGATAAACAGGCGGAAGGATTTCTACCTTTACGCCCAAAGGCACAAGAAATTCCCTGGCTTTTCCCGCATTGGTATCCATCCGCCAGCCAAAGTGAAAATCTTCCCCGATTGCCAGATAGCTCAGCATACAGTGCCCGCATAGCAGTGACATAAAATCAATACCTTTCAGTTTACTCAATCCTGCGGAAAAGTCAATAATGACAGCGGTATGTATGCCGAAGCTCTCAAGTTTTTCCAGTTTATTCCGCAAAGGCAGAATATCGCCGCAGTAGAAAGCAGGGCGCAGAATTTTCTTGGGATTCTCCCGGAAGGTGATAAGCCATGCCTGAGCGCCGCCTGATTTTGAAAACTCACGCACCCGTTCAATAAGTCTCTGATGCCCCGCGTGCAGGCCGTCAAAAACCCCGATGGTCATTGCCGCCGTGTTGTCCTTTTTTTCCAGACGGAGGAATTCCTCCCAGCTCAGTATTCGCATAATCCTACAGGCATACAAAGCGGTATGTGTACCTTTTTCCGTCTCCTGAAATCACCGCCGCCAGTTCTCCGTTTTTCGTGAAAACCGCTCTGTCGCCCGCGGGAAAGTCTTCCCCCGAAGGTTCGAAAAAATCATCGCACAGGGGTTTTCCGGCCCGCACGGCCCCAATACACTGATCCTTGAGTGTAAGCGGCTGTTCGGAAAACAGTTTTTCCAGAAAATCCCTGCCGCGTTTCAGCGAAGACTCCGGATCGAAATCCCCGGGAGCTACAGCCCCGGCAAGATGAAAAGGGCCCACCTGAGTACGCCGCAGAACTTTTACATAAGCGCAGGAAGAAACGGCCCTTCCCAGATCCCGCGCAAGGGCGCGGATATACGTGCCTTTGCTGCAATGTACCGAACAGGAGAGAAAGGGCGGCTGCCAGCTTTCCACCTCAAAGGAGTATATGGTAATGGGCCGTTCCTGTAGTTTCAGTTCCTCGCCGCGGAGCGCCATCTGATAGGCCCGTTTTCCTTCAACATGTATGGCGGAGAAATCCGGCGGCCTTTGCATGAGCGGCCCGGTAAAGCGCCGGATCTGCGCGCGCAGGGATTCCTCCTCCGGCAGCGGAGCTGTTTTTACAACCCCGCCTTCGGGATCAAGGCTCGCCGTTTCGGTTCCAAATTCAAAAACACAGCTATAGCGTTTGTCCATGCCGCTTATGAAAGGCGCAAGCCGTGTGTAACGGCCCGAAAGCGCAATTAGAAGGCCTTCCGCGAATTTGTCGAGTGTTCCCGTGTGACCGACTTTTTTTGTGTCGAGTTTTTTTTTCACGGCGTTCAGGGCGGTAAACGATGTCAGGCCCGGAGGTTTTGCCAGGAGAAGAAGCCCGTCCCGCGGGGTCATTGCGACAGCGCTTCCTTGATTTTCTGGTTCAGGTGAAAGCTGTCCTCGATTCCGTGATCTTCGATAAACGTCATACGCGGAGTATTTCTCATACGGATACGTTTACCGATGTTTCCCTGAATAAAGCCGGCGGCATGATTCAGGGCGTCCACGGTTTCTTTTAATTTGCCGTGATCCTCAAACGAGGAAATATATAATTTCGCGTAGCCCAGATCCTTAGACAGCGTTACTCTGGAAACCGAAACAAGGGTCGATACACGGGGATCTTTTATTTCGCTCATACTGATCATCAGTCCCACCTGCTGGGCGATAAGATTTGCTACCCGTTCCAGCCGGTATTTAGCCATTGACAGGCTCTCCTAATTTTTTGGCGATTTCCCTGATTTCAAAAATTTCAAATTGATCGCCCACTTTTATATCGTTAAAATTTTCCAACCCTATCCCGCATTCAAAACCTGTGGCGACTTCCCGCGCATCGTCCTTAAAACGCTTCAGGGAGACGATTTTTCCGGTAAACACTTCGATACCTTCGCGGATAAGGTGTACCTGCGCGTTGCGTTTGACTATCCCGGAGGTAACATAACAGCCCGCGATAAGGCCAATTTTCGGTACTTTGAAGGTATCGCGTACTTCCACAAGACCGATAGTCTCTTCCTTAAGGTCGGGAGCAAGAAGCCCTTCCATTGCCGATCGGATATCTTCCGTAGCATCGTAGATAATGTTGTACTTGCGGATTTCCACTTTTTCGGTATCAGCAAGCTGCTGGGCCTTGGGCGTGGGACGCACATGAAAACCGATGATAATAGCATCCGAGGCGCTCGCGAGGCGTATATCCCCTTCGTTGATGGCTCCGGCAAGGGCCTGAATCACGTTAAGTCTTATTTCGTTGGTAGAAAGCTTTTCGAGACTCGTTTTCAGGGCTTCCACCGAACCATGAACATCGCCCTTGATAATAACCTTGAGTTCCTGAATAGCCCCTTCCTTAATGCTGTCGTATAAATTATCCAGAGTAATTTTTTTAAGATTACGGGACTCTTCCAGTCTGCGCAGTTCCTGCCGTTTATCGCCAATTTGCCGCGCGAACTTTTCGGATTCAGTTACCTGGAAGGGATCGCCCGCGTTCGGTATGCCGGTAAAGCCAAGGGCCTCCACCGGCATGGAAGGCGTAGCTTCCTCCAGCCGTTCCCCCCTGTCATTAAACATTGCCCGTACCCTGCCGTGATAAATACCCGCGACAAAATCATCGCCGACACGCAGTGTTCCTTTTTCAATAAGAACCGTGGCAATGATACCCCTGCCCTGATCGATTTTCGATTCAATGATTTTCCCTTCGGCCTTGCAGCGATAGCTTGCCTTCAAATCCAGCATTTCGGCCTGGAGGATAATCGCTTCCAGAAGTTCGTCAATGCCGGTTTTCTTCAAAGCGGAAATCTCCGCATAAAGAGTTTTCCCGCCCCATTCATCGGGAATCAAATCGTATTCGGAAAGCTGCTGTTTTACCCTGTCGGGATTTGCCTCCGGCAGATCGATCTTATTAATGGCGACAATAATGGGAACATTCGCCTCTTTCGCGTGATTGATAGCTTCGATGGTTTGCGGCATAACCCCGTCATTCGCCGCGACGACAAGAATAACAATATCCGTTATCTGTGCGCCGCGCGCCCGCATCATGGTAAAAGCCTCGTGTCCCGGCGTGTCGAGTACCGTAATCTTTCCCTGGGGCAGACCGACAGTATACGCGCCTATGTGCTGGGTAATACCGCCAAACTCACCACCCGCCACATCGGAAGAGCGGATTGCGTCGAGAAGTTTTGTTTTTCCATGATCGACATGGCCCATAATTGTAATAATGGGCGGCCGGGGTTCCAGGTCCTCTTCCCGGTCAACCGAAGATTCAATAATCGTTTCGTCATACAGGGAAACGATATTTACCTTGCACTCGTATTCAGAAGCAAGAATCTGGGCGGTCTCCACGTCTATCTGCTGGTTAATCGTTACCATCATACCCATCGCCATAAGTTTCGCAATAAGATCGGAAGCCTTAAGATTCATTTTGCGGGCAAGTTCCGAGACGGTTATGACTTCCATAATGTCAATCTGCTTCGGAACGGGATTTGTCCTGGTTACGGTTTTTTTCCTGGTCTGAAGAATTTCCTTTTCAATGACTTTGTCCCGCTTGGGGTAGTCTTTCTTCTTCGTTTTGAAAAACTTTTTACTTACCGGCTTTTTTTCCTTTGCAACGGGCGCGCCCGTGCCTGTTGCCGGTCTGTTTCTGTTGCCTCCGAAGGGAGGCCTGCCCGCACCCGGTCCTCCCTGCCCCGTGCGCGGCGGCCTGGCGTATCCCGAACCCGCCGCGGGCGCTCTTCCGCCGTAGCCCTGTCCCGCCGGACGCGGCCCGCGCTGGGCGGGGAAGCGCCCGCTGTCCCGGTTTCCTTCCCTGCCAGCGAATCCAGGGCGGTTGTCCCGGTAGTAAAACGGGCGATTATCAGATCGGCCCTCGCCGCGGCCCGGAAAGGGCCGATCGGTTCTAGGCGGCCGCGGCTGGTAGGACTCGCCGCGTGTATAGCCGCGGCCATGTTCCTGCTCCCTGGGCCGTGGCCGGGGTTCCGGTCCGCGGGGAGGGGCGGGAACCGCCGTTTCCGTGACCGGAAGATTTACCACCGGCTCCGGTTCTGTCTTTGGAACCGGAGTTGGAGCCGGAGCAGGTTCCTCCCCGGACGATACAGGTTTCGGGGCTGCCCAGGGGCCGGCTTTTTTTACGACAACCTTCTTTTTTACGACAACGACTTTCTTTTTTTCTTTTTCGTCGTCCGCGGTTTTGGGAGTCGGCGCCTCATCCTTTTTGTGTTTGATGAGAGTAGTTTTCAGTTTACTTTTTTCCTGTTCGTCAGACATATTCTTCCCTTTAGGTTATTAGTCCTCAACCTCAAAACTTAACCCAACTCCGCAGTTTGGGCAAGCCGTCATATCCCGTGTGATAAGATGACCGCATTCGGGGCATTCATATTTTTCTTCCGGTTCCGCAGGTTCATTTTCAGCCTGTTCTTCGGACGCCGCCTGCTCCTCCGCGCCGCTCTCCCCTTCTTCTTCCTCTTCTTCAGAAGAAGAGCTTTTGGCTTCTTCCTCAATGATTTCAATATTATCGGCGATGATTCTGCGGATAGTCAGCACATCTTCGGGACTAATCCCATGAAGATTGCGCAGGGTTTCATCATCCAAAGCAACAAGATCCTCAATAAGCTCAATCTTATTTTCCTTAAGGAGTTCCACAAGCCGCTCGGAAATATCCGGCAATTCGCTGATAAGGGTAATCATCTCCTCTTCGGTTTCAGACTGCCCGAAAAGAGCCGCGGCCTTTTTCGAAACAGTAGTAATATCCATCTCAGCGAACTGGGACTCGGTTTTTACATCGATGCTCCAGTCAACAAGCCGGTTCGCCAGCCGCACATTCAAACCCTGTTTACCGATAGCCAGCGACAACTGCGTATCAGGCACAATCGCGAGCGCCTGCCGTTTTGCCTCGTCCAAAATAACAATCCGGGAAATCTCGGCAGGCGACATAGCGTTTTTTATGAAAGTACGCGGATCGTTATCGTATTTAAGAATATCGATTTTCTCCCCTTCCAGTTCGCGGACAACAGCCTGGATACGAACACCCTTGAGGCCGACACAGGCCCCAACAGGATCAACATCCTCCCGCGTTGAATACACAGCAAGTTTTGTCCTGTATCCCGGCTCGCGGACGATTTTGAAAATCTCCACGGTCTTATCGTACACCTCAGGAACCTCAAGCTCGAAAATACGCTTTACAAACTCGGTATGAACACGCGTAAGTACAATCTGAAGCCCTGCGGCGTTTTTGTTCACCTCGTAAATCATCGCCTTGATGCGGTCATTGGGATGATACACCTCGCGGGGCGACTGAAATTTCTTCGGCAGAATTCCCTCGGCTTTTCCCAAATCAACATAAATATGATCGTTTCTCTCCCTTTGGTAATAGCCGATAATCATTTCCCCTTCTTTGTCCTTAAACTCGGAGTACAGGGTATCCTTATGGATTTCGCGAAAGGTCTGCCGCGCCTTCTGTTTCGCGCTCTGCACGGAAACCCGGTCAAAGCCTTTCGGATCTATTTCAATCAATAGCTCGTCACCAATTTCACTTTCCTTGTCGAACTGAAGAGCGTCAGGAAGACTTATCTCCATCACAGGATCTTCGAGATCGTCATCCTCAACAATACGCTTTTTCGCGAACACCGTCATTTCAGTGCCCTCGTCATTAAAACGCACAACAACATTTTCCTGAGTACCGTATTTCCGTTTATACGCGGCGAACACCGAATCCTCGATGGTTTTCAGTACGAGTTCTTCCGCGACTCCTTTCTCCTGCACATACATCCGTATCGCATCGCCAAGATTTGTGGCCATGACTACACATCCTCCTGAGTGTGATCCAGTTTCGCCTTCCGAATATCCGAAAAAGCGAAAGTCTTTATTTCTCCGCCCGAACTCAAGGTCAGGCACTCCCCCTGTATGTCCCCCAGAATCCCCGCCGACCACTCCTTTGAATCCCCGGCCAGAACGCGGATACCCCTGCCACGGAAAATGCGGTACTCCCGCGGCGTCCTGATAAGCCTGTCGGTTCCCGGCGAGGAAACCTCTATATGGACATCGGGAGTATTCGTAAGCATTTGGATCCGGGGACGCAGGGTTTTCAGCACCTGCGAACAGTCATCAAGACCAACGCCCTTCGCGGCATAAATAACAATGTAGACCTGCGCCCCTTTCTTTGTACGCACAGCCCGCAGCTCCACAATATCGTAGCCCATACCCTGCACTACCGCCCCGCAATCCTCAAGAATTAAACTGTCAAGCTCCTTCTCCGCCATTCCCCGGCCCGCCTTCGATCCGCCTCCCGTCTTTCAGGAGATACAAAAAAAGAGTCAGGCGCCCCGACTCTTCCAACTATAGAATCATAAACTGCGTTTACAATAGCAGAATCATAAAAAAAAGTCAAGAGGAATCGAGACAGGAAACATTACGAAGATTTTTTAAAAATTTGGGCGCGCTTTTGGCGCTTCGCGCCAAAAGCCGGGCTTTCCGGGACTCCGCTATCGCTCCGGCCCCGGCGCTATGCGCCGTGGCTGCTTTCGCATCCCTCCAATCCCTCGCGCGGCAGCGCGGAATCAAATTTACCGCAAAGTCGTCTATGATAAATGTCAAGCAATTTTTTTCAAATTGTCCTGCTTTTCCAGGAATTTGCGGTACTGAGCCATCTTTGTTTCATGGTTGCGGGCGTCCATGCCATAATGGTACTCACCCCTCTTCAGCATTTGATATATCTCCGCAAATACCCGCCTCCTCAGCCCTGTCCTCACCAGCCCGGCTCTCTTATATCCGCACAGCCGCTCATACCAGTCCCGCAGTTTTGAACTGGCCGTT
>JAISAF010000260.1 GCA_031266855.1 Spirochaetales bacterium | reverse complement strand
GTACGCGATTTTGTCAGAACAAAATCGCGACCGCCGGGTTGTGGCGCATAATTGCCAGAGGCAATTATGCGCCCAGAAAATTGCCAAAGGCAATTTTCTGGCATAGTTCTGATCTGCCCGCACAAAGGATTGAAGCGGAAAGCCCACAGGATTTGCATGGGCAAATCCGAGGACTTGGAGCGGAAAGCCTGGTTTTTGGGCCGCGTGGCGGCCCAAAAATGTGCCCTGCTGATCGTGGAAAAGGAAATGTTGAAAACCTTGAGTGCGGCCTCTTGACATCCGCGCGTGGGAAACGTAGGATCAGGGGAAGAGGGGATTTTGCGCATGTCCGATTACCGTCAGCATTATACAGATGAGAACGATATGGATACTGTTATGTCGGAGGACTTTTTTTTCGACGGGCAGTTGAGTTTTGAGAGTCCGCTGCTTATTAAGGGGCGGTTGAAGGGTTCGATTACTTCGTCGGGGGATGTTTATATTAATAAGGACGCGGTTGTTGAGGCGAAGATCGAGGCGGGTAATGTGTGGCTTAAGGGCAGTGTCAAGGGCGAGATTAAGACTTCGGGCAGGCTGGAGCTTTTTTCCGGTTCGTCTATGGACGGGAATATTTCTACTCCTGATTTGGTGATTCAGAGCGCCTGTTATTTTCGTGGTCAGTGCGATATGCCGCAATTGAAGAAAAGCGAGGAGTCCAGGGGTGAAAATTAGGGCGTTTTCTTTTTTGGTGTTTTTTGTGTGCGCGGGGCTTTTTGGTCAGGAGCGGCCGGACGCGCTTATTCTGTACCGGGGGGGGAATTACGCGCGCGCGGCGGAGGTTTGTCTTGATGAGTTGAAGGAGATGCCGCGGAATATGAATTCGTTTGTTGTTTTGGGGTGGAGCCTTTTGCGGCTGGGGCGTTATCAGGAAGCTCTTTCGTATGGGAACAGGGGGCTGGGGGTTTCGCGCTACGATCACCGGGTTATTCAGATTGTGGGCGAGGCGAATTATAATCTGGGGAATAATCTTGAGGCTTTGAAGTATTTTGAGGAGTATGTGGCGATTGCCCCGACGGGCGATCATATTGGTGAAGTGTATTACCTTATGGGGGAAATTTTTATTCGTTTGGGGGAATGGAATAACGCGGATATAGCTTTTTCGACGGCTGTTCATTACAATCCGAATGTTGCTGCCCGCTGGGCGCGGCTTGGGTACGCGCGGGAACAGGCGAGGGATTACCGCTACTCGCTGGAGGCTTACAATAAGGCTTTGCAGCTTAATTCCAGTTTGAGTGACGCGCTTCGCGGCCGCCAGAGGGTGCAGGCCGTTTTGAGTCCCGCGACCGCTTCTTCGGCCTCATCTGCATCTTCTTCCACGTCCTCCGCTTCTCCTTCCACTTCTACCGCATCTTCCGTTTCGCGGTAGCGCGCTACTTTGAGATTCGGAATTTGGGCGCATTTTTGGCGCAAAGCGCCAAAAACCGGGCTTTCCGCTCCAAGTCCTCGGAAAGCGCTGGCGCGCTTTCCTGCGGGCTTTCCGCTACAATCCCTTGCGCCGCGCAGCGAGCGAATTTGCATACGCAAATTCGCGCCCAGGGTTTTCCCGGATATTGAACAGGCTCTTAGACTTCTTCGGCTTTGCGGTTAAAAAAATCTGTGGATCAAGTTGAGAGGGATGAAGGCGGGGTTTTACACGCTTGGCTGCAAGCTGAATCAAAGCGAGACTGAGGCTCTTGCGGATGCTTTCCGCCGCGCCGGGCATGTGGTTGTAGGCGCCGGGGACGAGGCTGATTTCTATATTCTGAATACCTGTACAGTAACTTCCAAAAGTGAACAGAAGGCGCGGCGCGTTGTGCGGAAAATTCTTGCGGATTTTCATGCCCCGGTGATTCTTACTGGCTGTTACGCCGAGGTGGAGAAGGACCGGCTTACCGCGGAATTCGGTTCGGGGATTTTTGTCGCTGGTATGCGGGAGAAGCCGCTGCTTGCGGATTTGGCGGTGTTTCTTGCCGGGCGCGCGGGGGCTGGTTCCTGTGCCGCCGCGCTTGCCGCTTTTTTTTCGGGTATTCCGGCGGGTGTCCGTGGCGGGGAGTTCTGCCTGTCCGCGGCCCGCTATAGTTTTCATACGCGGGCTTTTTTGAAAATTCAGAACGGGTGCGACAGGAGATGTTCCTACTGCCGGGTGTGTATTGCCCGCGGGCCGTCGGTGTCTCTTGAGATGGAAGAGGTTTTGCGTCGTTTCCGTGGCCTTGAGGCCGCGGGCTACCGGGAAGTTGTTTTGACTGGTGTCAACCTGATGGCGTATAGATCCGGCGCCGCTGGTCTTGCGGGGCTTCTGGAGCGGCTTCTTTCGGGAGGAGGGGAGGGCCGCGCCCGTATCCGGCTTTCTTCTCTTGAACCGGAGGGTATAACGGAGAGCCTGGCTGGTATTTTGTCTCATCCCCGTGTGTGCCCGCATTTTCATCTTCCTGTGCAATCCGGTTCCGATTCTGTTTTGCGGGCGATGCGGCGGCCGTATACCGCAGATGTGGCGCTTGAGGCGGTGAAACTTCTGCGGGCTGTGAAACCCGGGGCTTTTATTGCCGCGGATATTATTACGGGTTTTCCTGGGGAGAGCGATGAAGATCACCTGATGACGGAAAATCTTATTCGCGGGATAGATCCTGCCGCCCTGCATGTGTTTCCTTTTTCCCGGCGTCCGGGAACGGCGGCCTGGGATATGGGAGGCAGGGCGCCTGATCGGGTTGTCCGTGAACGGGCTGCCGCTTTGCGCGGGCTTTGCGGGGAGGGCCGGATGCGGTATATGGCCTGTCAGGTGGGCCGGGGGCTTGAGGTTATTGTTGAGAAAACAAATCCCGGGGGAGATTGGGAGGGTTTGTCTGAAAATTACATGAGGGTACGGGGAAGGGAAAGCCCGTGCGGGGGGCAGGCGCCTGTTTTTCCTGGCGCCGTCCTTCGTGTAAAAATCCGGGATGCGCGTGAGGATTTTTTGGTTGGTGTTCTTGACAATCCCGCGGGAAACTGATATAGTCGCTCTTCGTGCGGGCCGCTAGCTCAGTTGGTAGAGCAACGCCCTTTTAAGGCGTGGGTCACAGGTTCGAATCCTGTGCGGCTCAGGGAATTTGCGTATTGACGAAAAACCGCAAACTGTATATTTTTTAGAAGGTTCATGTCTCCTTCGTCTAGTGGTTAGGACAACGGGTTTTCATCCCGTCAACAGGGGTTCGACTCCCCTAGGAGATGGCAGGGCGCTTGTAATTCCTTATACTTATATATGGATTACAGGCGCCTTTATTTATTTTATCCGGCATCGGGTTTATTCCGGCAAGCGGGTTTAATACCCCGCCCCCTGGGGCGGTTCTTAATTCTGCCGCATTGTTGGATGACGCTGGTATTAAACCCGCGATACAATCCATACCTATCGGAAACAACCATACCCCGCCGCTTGCGCGGGGTGGTTGATTCCGGCGCAGAAGAATTTGGGCGCATTCCGTGGGCGCGTGTTTTCCGGTACCAGGCCTCCCGGACAAGAGGCTCTAAAAAGCCCCTGTCTGTATACACAGGTTAAGGGCTGGGCGATTTTTCAAGTGTTTTTTACGCAGAACCGGGGCCGCCCAAGTCCTCGGAAAACGCCAATGCGCTTTCCTGCGGACTTTCCGTTGCAATCATCCCCTATTCGGGGGTGTTTCCAAAGAGGAAACTTATTATCGTGGGGCGCTCACCGCGCCCTGTGGAATGTGCCCGAAGACGGCCGCTTTCCGCTATGTATGGATTGTAGTGGGCGCTATCGCGCCTCCCGGAATCCCTTGCGTGTTGGTAGCTCAGAATCAGGCCCTGGAATTGCCGTAGGCAATTACGCGCGGATAACTCAGGCGGGCCGCAATTTTGCTGACAAAATTGCGTGATCTGCCACTAAGCACAGTGCGTAGCACTGTGCACGTCGTTATCACCACCGGCTGTCGAGGCCCAGGGGGTTTTCAAGATATTGAACAGGATATAAGAGCCTGTCCAATATCTGGTAAAATCCCGGTCGCGTAGGGGGCTGGCCGCGAATTTGCGTTCCGCAAATTCGCCCGCTGCGCGGCGCAAGGGATTGTAGCGGAAATCCTTTTGGCGCAGCCAAAAGATTGGAGCGGAAAGCCCGGTTTGCGGCGTTTTACGCCGCAAATGCGCCCAAATTTTCATATTGAAGCGAAACTATAAACAGGCTCTTAGAACTAAGCACAAAAAACAAGTGGAGTTAGGGTTTAACCATAAAATCCGGCGCCTCCGTCGGCAGCCTCGCGCGGGGTGTAACCGTTCCGCGCCTACATCCACGATATACGCCAAAAACAACCCCGCCATCCGGGAAAAACAGCTTTTCCCGCCACGAAAGACTGGTGGAAATTTTTTAGCCGGAAGCGTCTGTCTTTAGAATTTTCTCGAATTGTTTGTCAATGTCTTTCTTGATATTCTGCTGTAAGTCTAAAAGAATCGTGTGGGGAGCTGTTGTAAGGGATTTTGTTTGCGGGCCGGCAACAGGAATAAATAATTGGTAGGCTTCCACATGAAGCGCCTCGGCAAGTTTTACGATTGTTTTGTCGCTTACCCACATGCGGCAGCCCTCAATATCGTTAATTGTCTGCGCCGAAAGACAGGAAGTCTCGGCCAGCTTTTCCTGCGAAATACCCAGAATTTTCCTTCTGATTTTTATATTTGCTGATAAAATTTTTCGCAATTTCTCCGACTTTGAACATCCTGTCAATTTGGACCTCATTTTTCCTTCATAAAAATAATACTATTGCATGACAAGTTAATTACAACTTGCTAATAACAAGTTTATATATTGGTATTGACAAGTATAAAAAGTAATGCTATAGTACTCCCGACAGATAGCAAATTCATTGTGGAGGCGGTCATCAGGTGAGAAAAATTTTAATAACGGCAACAAACTATCCCGGACTTTGTGCGCGCGGGTTGAAATTATTGCAGGAAAATAATTGCGAAGTGGTGGTAAATGAGTTCGGTCGGCCTTTTACGCCGAAGGAATTATCCGATTCAGCCGGCGACGTAGAAGCTGTCATAGCAAATATAGAACGCTGGGATGATACGGTTTTTGACCTGGCGCCCAAACTAAAAATTATCGTTCGTTTCGGTACAGGCTATGATAGTGTGGATTTAGAAGCGGCGAAACGTCACGGTGTTATTGTATGTAATACGCCGGGGATCAATGCGGCGGCGGTTGCCGAACACGCTTTAGGCTTATTACTTGGTCTGGTGCGAGAAATCCCCCGCTTGAATGCTCTTACGCGTGAGGGGCGATGGCCGCGCAGAATTTTTTATGAATTATCAGGAAGGACACTGGGCATTCTCGGTTTTGGCGCTGTTGGGCAGCAGATCGCGAAGAAGGCCAGCGGTTTTGAATTTCAGCTTATAGCGTATGACAAATATCCCAATAAAGATGCCGCGAAAAAACTGGGGGTCACACTATGTACCTTGAATGATGTTCTGACACAAAGTGATTATTTGTCGGTAAATCTGCCCAGCCTGCCCGATACGTATCATATCATCAATGAAGAAAATATCGCGCGCATGAAAGACGGGGTATTCCTCGTCAATACGGCACGCGGTCCGCTGATGGATGAAAACGCGGCGGGAAAAGCCTTGGAAAGCGGAAAGATAGCCGGCATGGCAGCCGATGTTTTTGAAAAAGAACCAGTGCACAGCGATTATCCTCTGTTCCGGCTTGGAAACTACATTTGTACGCCGCATTCAGCAGGAGAAACGTATGAAAACTATGACGCTACGGGTTTTGCAACTGCACAGGCTGTAGTTGCCGCATTGAACGGGAAAGAACCGAATCACCGTCTTGTTTAATATCAGGAGGAATTATTCGATGACATTTTTTCGGACAATTTACTGTGTATTGAATAAAGGATCTAATACTATTTCCAGAATTCTTGGGATATTGCTTACGCTGCTGGTAGTTGCCTGCGCATGCAGTGTTATCCTGCAAGTGTTTAACCGGTATGTTATTGTAAAGATTTCCGATTTTTCCTTTAGTTTTACCGACGAACTTTCCCGCCTCCTTATGGTAAATATTACGTATATAGCCATTGCGCTGTGCCTTCGGGAAGGCTCTATGGCGCAGGTCGACCTCATTTTTAGCAGATTGAATAAAGCCGGAAGATTTTTCCTGTATTTCGTAACCAGGATATTAGTGGCAGTAGTATTGTTCATCAGCATTTATTATGGATACCGGGTGATGACGCTCAAAGCCGCTTTTATCAGTTCCATGTTAAGCGTGCCGGGTTTGGTGTTGTATTCTCCGCCGGTGATAGGAGCGGTATTGATGTCATACGAATGGCTTACGGAGATACTGGGTGTATTGTGTGGAGAGTTGCAACCATTCTATGCCGGTGAAAAAAGAGGTTTCCCGGAGCATGCGGAACAACCAGAAACGGTAAACCAGTCTTGATAGATAATAGTAAATTGCAGCGCAATCCCAATAATTTTAGCAGGAAGGTGTAAAAGATGGCATTGTTATTATTAGGCATATTCATTGTTATAATGCTGATTGGTACTCCGGTCGGATTTGGAATCGGCGCCTTAACAGCGATTAGTTTTACCTTGCTTAACGGTGATTATTCTATTATTCCCCAAAAACTGTATGCGGGGATTGATGTCTATACATATTTATGTATTTTGTTATTCATCCTTGCCGCGGATATTATGTCCGTGGGAGGGATTACCGGCAGCATTGTACGTTTTTGCAATAGTCTTGTAGGTCATATTCGTGGAGGACTTGCCCATGTAAATGTTCTGGCAAGTATGTTGTTCGCCGGAATATCAGGATCCGCCACTGCCGACGCGTCGGGCTTGGGCCCTATTGAGATTGAAATGATGACCAGGGGCGGCTATCCGCGCGATTTTTCCTGCGCGGTTACAGCGTCTTCGGCTATAATTGGGCCGATTATCCCGCCTTCCAATATTATGATTATTTATGCGGCATGCGTGGGAACCGTTTCGATCGGCAGAATGTTTCTTGGAGGTTTTTTACCCGGAGTCCTGTTAGGCATAGGCCTGATGATTTACTGCTATGTTGCTTCTGTCAGACGAAAATATCCTTACAATAAACAGAGGGCTTCTCTGAAAGAAATCCTGCAATGTACCATCGAGACACTGCCGGCACTACTGCTGCCGCTTATCATCCTGGGTACAATTACTTTTGGAATTTGTACTGCGACTGAATCAAGTGCCATTGCGGTTTTATATGCGGTAATTGTGGCTGCGCTTCGCAAACAACTCAGTATGAAGTCATTTGTGCGTTGTTGTATCCGTTCTGCTAAGGCTTCCGCAAATGTTTTATTTATTATAGCCATTTCAAATGCCATGGGATGGGCCATTACAACTTTGCAGGTAACACAACAGTTAGTGGTTCTTTGTATGGAGTATGTTTCATCAGCAATAATTTTTTTACTGGTAACAAATATCCTGCTTCTTATCATCGGTATGTTGCTGGATGCCGCTCCGGCATTGCTTTTAATGGTACCGATTCTGTTGCCCATTGCGATGAAATACGGCATTGATCCAATTCATTTTGGTGTTGTTGTTTGTCTTAATCTTATGATTGGCAATATTACTCCCCCTGTGGGTATGATTCTGTTCATAGTATCAAATGTTGGGAAAATCAGTCTTTCTGTTTTATATGTAAAAATCATTCCCTTTGCGATAGTAACAATTATTGTGCTGTTTATCGTTACCTACATACCGGCAATTGTTACATTTTTGCCTGGATTGATTATGAGATAATAGAGTTGTTCAGAAACCTCAGTTTTCTGAACAACTGCGGAAACGGTTTCACTATAAAAACGGTGGAATTTGCCGCCATTTTGCGGCAGATTTTCCACAGACTTGTGAAAGAACCGGCAGGTTATCGAACAAGTTTAATGTTGTTTAGCAAATAAATTTTTAACAGGAGGATACAAAAAAATGACACATGCAGAAAGGATGGAATTATTAAAAGTGGTAGAAACAGGTGCGGTAACTGACGCAATGGTGCAACTGGGCGTTGGTTCGTGGATGTCTGGGATATTCCCATCCCGTCCCGATATGGCGGTATTTGGACGTGCGATTCCTGTACAGTTTTCCATCATTACCCCTCCCCGTGAACCAATTGACCAGTTCGACATTGTTCAAATGTGCGGCGAGGGAGATGTTTTGGTTTGGAATGTGCCTTCTGATGAAAATATCTGTGGTGAAAATATTATGCACTTTATTGCAAACCGCAAGTTAGGTGGTCTTGTTATCGATGGCAGGACAAGGGATTTCAATACGATAAATAGTATGAACGTGTCTCAATTTACCCGCGGCAGGGCTATTGCGCCTGCTCCGCGGAACCTTCGTGCAACCAGGGAGTCCTTCAATGTTCCTGTTACCTGCGGCGGCATTGTGGTAAATCCCGGTGATTATGTCTTTGGAGACAATGACGGCATACTGGTTGTGGCGGAAAAATATATTGATGATGTACTGCGTCAGGCGAAGCTCAATATGGAATACGAGAAACGTATGGAGGCGGCCTTGAATACATATTCCAATGCCGGTCAGATACATGAGGTAAGCAGGACAAAAAAATTAATCACCGGCTAAGTTCAGGGGAAAAAGACTATGAAAAAGATTGTGATATGCCATATTGACTATACTGCGTATTGCAAAGAGGGTGCGGATCATCTCGCAAAATCCGGTTTTGAAATTACGGCAAATCCTCATGGTCGTATGTATACGCGTGAAGAGCTTTGCGGGGACATTGCAGATGCGGACGCGGTAATCGCAGATACAGAATTATGGGATGAAGCCGCATTTGCTGCTGCGAAAAAACTAAAATGTCTGATTCGTTTTGGTACCGGAATGGATAATGTAAATTTGGAAGCCGCCAGGCGGCATGGCGTCATTGTGGCAAACACACCAGGATATAATGCTAACGCGGTTTCTGAACAAACCATTGCTTTACTGTTCAATTTAGTCCGCGCAATTCCTCAATTAGATACTGATACCCGCAAAGGCAAATGGCCCCGTACCATTTTTTATGAAATGTCCGGCAAGTTCTTTGGTATTCTGGGATTTGGTATAATCGGGCGCAAGTCCGCAAAAAAACTCAGTGGTTTGGGCGGGACGATACTGGCCTATGACAAATATCCTGATATGAAAGCAGCCGGAGATCTCAATGTAACAATTTCGACGCTGGACGAAGTTCTTTTAAGAAGCGACTACATACTTATTCATCTTCCGCTTTTGCCTGAAACCCGGCACATCATTTGTACTAGGACAATCGCGCGGATGAAAGACGGCGTTTACATTGTAAATACTGGCCGTGGTCCGCTTGTCAAGGAGCAGGATGTTGCCGATGCGTTGAAATCCGGAAAAATTGCAGGATTTGCCAGTGATGTTTTTGAAGTTGAACCGCCTTCGCCTATCAATCCCTTATTTGGATGCCGTAATTACATCTGCTCGCCACACATAGCGGGCAGCACATACCAGAACATGAAAGAAACCGGATTGGCGGCGGCGATTTCCGTTACGCAAATATTTGAGGGGAAAGACCCATGCAATAGACTTGCGTAAGAACAGGATTCAATTTGTTATAGATAAAATATTTATTGTAAGGAGAAATCGTTTGTATGCATGGAAAGAGAAATCAAAAGGTCGTAATTTATAAGGAGGTTATATTTATGAAGAAAATTGTTTCATTTTGTCTATTTTTGTGTGTCGGAGTGTGTGGCGTTTTCGCCGGGGGCTCATCTGAAAACAAGGGAACATCCCAGGATGGATATGTGATCAAAATGGGCTATTCGCCCGGAAACATGCAGCCGGCGGAGTCAATGGAAATCATGTATGGCGATTCATTCAAAAGGAACGTAGAGGAACTGACTGGAGGGAAAATCCGTGTGGAAATTTATGCTTCTGACGCATTGGGGACCGCGAATGACACGCTGGGCGCAATTTCTGTAGGTTCAGTAGAGATGGGGCTTTTTGAAATTGCTCTTTTTAGCACATACCTGAAAGACACCATGCTTTTTAATTTACCTGGAAAATTCCGCAGCCGCGATGAAGCTACACGTGCGTTCAACAATGAGTGGGCTTTCAGAAATGTTTTCGATAAACTGGAAACAAATTCCAAATTGAAAGTCATAGGTGGGGTTTGCAAAGGTTTTCGAAGTTTTACCGCCAACAGCGGACTCAAGTTGCCTCAGGATATAAAGGGCTTATCCATTCGGGTAATGGACAGCGCCATGTATATCAGAATGGTAGAGTCATTGTCCGCAAACCCTGTTGTTATTGCGGGTTCGGAAATGTATACCGCGATGCAAAATGGAGTAGTGGATGGGCACGAGAACACTATTCTTAGCGTATGGCAGGACAAAACCTATGAAGTTCAAAAATTTATGGTTATGGATCAGCATATTCCCAGTATTATGGTCTGGGTCATGAATACCGATTTTTACAACAAATTGCCATCGGAATTACAGGCGGCGATTATTGAAGCGAATAAACGCGCAAGTGAAGATTCACGTAAAGTCGTTGAAGATTTGAACAACATGCTCATGAATAATCTGCGGGCTGCCGGACTCGCAATTTATGAACCCAATTCCCGGGAACAGCAAATGTGGCATGATGTATATAGCGGGCCGTGCGAAACCCTTGCGCGTTCGCAAATCGGGAATGAGCCGGTAGACAATTTCCTTAATTTTCTGAGGCAGTTCAGGAATTAGATCATCCGGCGTCCTGTAATTTTTCAAGGTCTGCCTGTACGGCCATTAGCCCGTGGGTGCGTAAAGGATATGGTCGTGAAATTGTGTACACAATTTCACGACCAGCTCCCGCATCGTTGAAAGAACGTTTACGGGAGAACTTCTAAAGACTTCCTGTTGCTGGTATCAGGCACAGGCGGAAATTGCGTCACAGCAATTTCCGCCTGTAGAATGAAAAATTACAACTTGAGAGTTTTTTGAGCTTTCCTTGTTCTAAAACCCCGGTTAGTTTTGAAACAGCCTCAAGTTAAAAAAAGGGAATCCTCTTTATAGTACGCCGGCGTAAGCCGTTAAAATCAAAACTGTCCGATAGTTTAGTTTTAACTTTTGAAGTATGTACGTTTAAGTCCGGCATGTTCCCTATCCTTATCGTAAGTTTTTAGGTTTAATTGGACAATCAGAGTTTATGAGACTCCTTTTCTTGGTATC
>JAISAF010000259.1 GCA_031266855.1 Spirochaetales bacterium | reverse complement strand
CGCGCAATTGCCGTAGGCAATTGCTCGTGATTGCAGCAGACAATTGCGCGTGATTGCAGCCCGTCGGCAAACCACGCAAGTTTTTGCACTGCAAAACATGCGTGGGGTGCCGACGGCGGTTTTTTGCGCGGCAAAAAACCGCTCCCGATTCCCGCCGCCTGATTACAAGGCCGCCGGATGGTCGCTGGTGCGCGCGCAAGGGATTGCAGCGGAAAGCCCACAGGATTTGCATGGGCAAATCCGAGGACTTGGAGCGGAAAGCCCGGTTTGCGGCGTTTTATGCCGCAAATGCGCCCAAATTCCGAATTACAAATGAGATTTTGAACAGGCTCTAAGAATACAAACCTGCGGATATTATAGGATATTCGTAAAAATCCTTGTAGCGATAAACGCGAAAATTCCGCCTGCCGCGATGCCGGTAAAGATTTCCCACAGGCTGTGCCCTACCATCTCGGAAAGTTTTTTCTGTTCGCCGGGGAAATGCCGCGCGCTAAGACGGTTGAGAAGTTTCGCGTGTTCTTCAACGGCGCCTCTCAGCCGGAACGCGTCGTAGATGACAATTGCCGAAAAAACGAAGCACGCGGCAAATATGTCCGAAGAGAAACCGCTGCGCAGTCCCACCGTTACCGACAGGGCTGTAACGAAGGCCGAATGCGCGCTGGGGATGCCTCCCGGACTTACAAAATATTCCGGGGCGAAGCGGCCTTCCTTCAGTGAATAGAACACCAGTTTGAAAGTCTGGGATAAAATCTGGGCGCAGCCCGCTGTCAGCAGTACCATTGGAAAGTTCTTCATTCTGTTTATAATTATACTACACTGTTTGTTGTTTTAATAACATGCCATTAAGAGCCTGTTCAATATCTGGTAAAATCCTGGGCGCGCAAGGGGGGCTGGCCCGCGAATTTGCATTCGCAAATTCGCGGGCTGCCGCTGGTGCGCGCGCAAGGGATAGGAGCGGAAATCCCGCAGGAAAGCGCATCGGCGCTTTCCGAGGAATTGGAGCGGATAGCCCGGTTTTTGGCGCTTTGCGCCAAAAATGCGCCCAAATTCCGATTTATCCCGCGGCCTGAAAGTGCAATTTTTTACATCCCAGGTGTTACATTGTGTATCGTGAGAAAAGAGCATATATATTTTATCGCTCTCGCGGGATTGTTTTTTATACCGCTTATTTCCCTGCGGGCGCGCGACATCGTTATTACCATTGAGGACGCGGATCTGGGCATCCCGCTGGAAGGCGCGATATTACAGTCCTGGGACGGCAGCCAGTATGAATGCGACGAAAACGGACAAACCAGCCTCCAGATTCCCGGCAACAGGCCGGTTGTTATCCGCGCTGCCTATCCCGGCTATGAAAACGGGCGTCTTCTTATCAGTCCCGGCGGGGATACGGACTTTACCCTTGCCCTGCGGCTGGGCGGCATTATGGAAAGCCGGGAACTCGTGGTGGAGGAGCAGCGGCCTGGATCCAGCGAAACACGAAGCGGGCGCAGCGTGGCAATCGCGGATAGGGATTTGAGCCGTACCGCTGAAATCGGCATCGTGGAAGATGTTATGGCTTCGATAAAACTTCTGCCCGGCGTAGGCTATAGCGGCAGTTTTAACGCGCAGCCTTCCATACGCGGCGGCTATCCCGGAGACCTTACTGCCGTTCTGGACGGTTTTTACATCGAAATGCCCTACCACTGGGTGGGAGCGGTTTCCATTTTCGACCCCGGCATGGTAGAGGCGGCGAAGCTTTCGCACGGGGTTTTTTCCACCCGCTACGGGCATACCATATCGGGACTTCTGGAAGTCAGCTCAAAGCAGCCTTCCCCGGAAACGGCGGCGGTAACAGTAGGGGTTTCAACAAGCGCGGCAAGCATGAACCTTCAGGCCCCCTTGGGAAAAGACGGCAGCTTTATGCTGATGGGCAAAGTTACCTACTGGGATCCCTTTATCTGGGCGGCAAAGAAGAGTTTCGACGAAGTGCGCTCCATAAAAACAGCGCCCTACATACGATCCGGCGCGGCTTCGGCTAATTACCGCCTGACGCCGGACTTAAAATGGACGCTCAACGGCTTCTTCGGGATCGACGGCGTTGGCGTGCGCTATACGGATGAGGAACGCGAAAGCAACCTGAGAAACGATATTGATTTATTTCTCGACTACAGGAACAGCATCGGTTTCCTTACTACCGGCTTTCTCTGGAACCCCGCCGCCGATACGATGGTGAAGGCATCGGCAGGAACAGGCTTTTCGCGGATGAGTATGAATATGAGGATGGCGCAGCGCGGCTCGGTTCGCTACAGCCAGGATTTTATCGATACCTGGGGCAGTTACCTGGGCGGCGCGAATTCATATTCCATCGATCAGGAGGACTATAACGAGGAGGATATCACCATAACCACGCATCAGGGCAGGATCGACGTTGAGCGCGGGCTGGGCGGCGGTTTTCTTGCCGCTTTTGGCGTGCAGGAGCTTTATTCCCTGTTCGGTTTACGGGAGGACATACGTATGCTTTTTGAGGAAGAAGCCGGTACGATGACGGGGGACGACCTGCTCAGCCACGGCTATTACACGGGCTATCCCCTTACCTACAAGGTTGACGTTCGTAACCGCGCTTTTCAGAGTTCCGCCTACGCTCTTCTGGAATACGAGACCGATAACAGAAGGTTTGGCGCGGAGCTGGGCCTGCGCGTGGATCACCTGTATTTTCTGGCCCCCGGCTTTGCCATCCAGAACCGGCCCGTGCCCAATCCCCGCCTGAACCTGGACTTCGGCATACTGCGCAACACAGGCGGTATTGATTCCCTGTCGCTTACCCTCGGAACCGGCCTGTTCTCATCGCTGAACGATACCACGCTTTTTATCGATGAGCGCAGCGGCATAGACGACTATGAAATGAAGCTTAACCGTTCCTGGACCTCGCTGGCTGGAACAAAACTGGAGTTCGCCGGAAATCTCAGCCTGAGCCTTGAAGGATACTACAAGTACATTTTCGACAGGGCCTACCAGTCTGTTCATACCAATCCGGGCCAAACCGACATAGATTTCCGTTTCGACGGGCAGGGCCGCGTCTGGGGCTTTGACCTGATGCTGCAAAAAACCTCCTCGCGCTGGTGGGACGGCTGGATTTCCTATTCCTTTGTCCATGCCCGCTACCGCGATCCCCACGGCGTAGCAAGCGACCTGAATGTTTCCGATAACGAAGCCGTAGGCGACGGATGGTATTACCCATCGTTCCACCGCTTTCATACCCTGAATACGGTTTTGAATATCAAGCCCTCGCCGTCGTTTAATATTATGACGCGCCTGGGTTTCGCGTCGGGAATACCCCAAAAACAGGTGGGCGCGATCAGCTCCTATCCTGTACGGCTTACCGACGGCAGCCTGATCGAAAAATACAAGCGCCCGGAGGCATATTCCAATTCAAAGCGCGGCGGTTTTCTGCTGCCGCTGGATGTAAAGTTTTCTTTTTACACGTTTGATAAAAAAGGCAAGGTAAAATCTGAAATCTATTTTGCTGTCGAAAATCTTCTTGCTTTGGTATACACTCCTAAAGGGGAGGTGGATTTTAACGGGTATACCGGGAAGGAGGAAAGCGATTCGAGCAGCGATGACTATAGGCTTCCTATTCCCCTGCCGTCCTTTGGGTTTAAATGGAGTTATTAAGATGAAGATACGGAAAATTTCGCTGGTTTGCGCGGTTGCGCTCGCCCTGCCAGGCTGCGCTTCCCTGCTTGAGAAAACGGGCAGGCTTCTTGACGGTTCGTCCGGCGCCCAGGAGGAGCTTGCCCTGTACCGCCTGGCCTGGGCCGAAGGCTATACGGACGAGGAAGGCGAAGAACCTGATCGCGGGGAATCCGGCAGCGTGGAAGTCCGCCTTCTGCGGCGGACTTCGGACGGACAGGAGTTCATTGCCATTTTTCCGGGAACCCTGCCCGGACTGCGGATAAACGGAACGCGGCCTGATGAAAACGGCAGGTTTTATCTTGCCTCGCTTGAGTTTTTTTGTTCGAGCATACAGGGCTGGAACGAGTTTACCATGGAACTCTCCGGTACGGGGATTTTCCGCTTAAACGGCGGGGAAGCGGTTCTGAAACTCGACAGCCTTGTGGAAGAGGCCGGTATCGTCCGGGGAAAAATCCGCCGGGAGGACACCCGTCTGACAGGCGACGATGCCCTGGGCGCCCTGCGCAACAGGCAGGAACGGATCGCCGCGCTTTGCCAGTGGATGCGCGGCCGGCAGAATACCCCCCGTTTCAGGAATCCGGCGGAGTTTGGGATATACTGGCAGCCTGTCCTTTTTCCCGAAATGCTGTCCGCAAGCAAGCGCCCCCCGGCGTGGACGGAACAGGGCGCGAAGTGGACCCGGGGCGAGGATATTTCCTGGAACGAGTCCTATACGCGGGCCGTATTTCCTGAGGATTTATGGAAAATCCGGGATTCCGGCACGCTTCTGCGGGACTGGGAGGAAGCGGCCGGTTGGATATATTTTATATATGAATGGGAGGATATTTTTTCCGCTTTATCAAATGAAATGAATCTAGTATTGTATAACAATT
>JAISAF010000237.1 GCA_031266855.1 Spirochaetales bacterium | reverse complement strand
GTGGCGCAGGCAAAAAGCGCCGCTGCCAGCAGCGGTAAAACTATCAGTTTTCTTATCATTTTTTTTCCTCCCCGGAACAAACAGCTAAACCTTACACACAGAATTTTTTAACCGCGAAGTTGAATAAGTTTTTGTTCTTTAGCTCTTTCCTTTTTACTTCTTCGCCCTTGCCCGTCTCCGGCTTCGCGGTAATTTTTTTCGCGTACAGTATAATCATTCCCCAAATCACGGTCAAGTTTAGCATAGGAGTTAAACCAGGCACACAGAATTTTTAAACCGCGAAGTCGAAGAAGTTTAAGAAGTTTTTGTTATTTAGCTCTTTTCTTTTGACTTTTTCTTCTTTTACTTCTTCGCCCGTGCCCGTCTTCGCCCTTGCCCGTCTTCGACTTCGCGGTAATTTTTTTCGCGTACAGTATAATCATTCCCCAAATCGCGGGTCAAGTTTAGCATAGGGGTGAAACCTGGCCCGCGGATTTTTTAATCGCGAAGTCGAATAAGTTTTTGTTCTTTAGCTTTTTTCTTTTGACTTCTCCGGCTTCGCGGTAATTCTTTTTTTCGCGCTTGCGAAAGCGCGGGGGAGTGGGCCGTTCCGCTGGCGCCCGCGTAAGGGATCGAAGCGGAAAGCCCACAGGATTTGCGTTAGCAAATCCGAGGACTTGGAGCGTAGAGCCCGGCCCCGCCGCATGGCGGGGATACGCCCGTGAGAATTTTCTGGCTCGGGTACTGGCTGGGTTAGTCCCTGGGTGGTTTGCGGAACTGTCCGAAAAGCTGGTCGGTGCTTATGATGTTGATAAACGCAGAGGGATCAATTTCCCTGATTTTGGTGCTAAGCTGCCGTATCTGATTGGCGGCTACTACGGAGTATAGCAGTGTCCGGTTTTTCATTTCGTACATACCGATGCCGGTGAACATGGTGGCGCTGTGGACCATCCTGTCGCGGATAAGGGCATATATTTCATTTGGCATGCTGGTAATGATGAAAAGCGTTTTTTGCTGATAGCCGCGATAGAGAGTGCGCAGAGCCAGTGTTGTGGTGAATTGGAAGATGATGGAATACAGGGCTTTGTCGATAGCGAAAAGGTATCCGGCGAAGAGGAGGATTACGCAGTTTCCGGCGAAGATATAGTTCCACGCGTCTCTGTGGTATTTTTCGGAAATGAATATGGCGATGAAGTCGGTTCCTCCTGATGTGGCATTCGCGAAGAGGCACAGGCTTATTGAGACTGCGTTGAGGATGCCGCCGAATATCGCGGAGAGGTAGGTGTCGTGTACCTGGAGGTGTTCTATGAACATGGCGGGCATCCAGTCGGTTAGTATGCCGCTTAAAAAAATCATGAGGCAGGAATACAGGGTAAACTTTTTTCCGATAAAGCGGAAGCTGATAAGGGCTGGTATGGCGTTGAGTATATACAGAAGAATGCTGAATGGTACTTCGATTTGAAAAAACTCCAGGCAAACTCCTTTGATAAGCAGGGCCATTCCTGTTAATCCGCCAGGGATAAGTCCGCCCGCGTGGACAAAGGTGTTTAGATTAAAAGCCATTATCAGCGCGCCGGCGGTAATAAGGAGAAGGCGTTTTATTATGGAAATGGGGGGGTGGGGGCGGATGGCGCTGGCCGGCATAGTATCTCCTTTTTTTGTGGTTTAATCCGCGGGGGGCGGTTTTACGCTTCCCGTGTTCCAGGCGATTTCGGCGCTGCCTTTGGAGAACTTCTGGTTGAAATAGCGCCGTTCAGAATCGTTTGTATTTCCGGCTTTGTGAATTTCCACCGAAACGAGGTAATTACCGCTGCCGGTGAAGGGTTTCTGAATCATGGAAACTTCCGTGTAAAGTTTTATTTCAGTCCGGGTTCCGGTAATTTTCTGTAATACCTTGGGGCTGTAGGTAAAAGTTTCTCCGTTTTCGCCGCTGCCGCTTACCAGGATAATGCCGCCCTGATATCCGGCGGGGATGCCTGTTACCAGTACAACGCCGGGAAGCGCCGCGGGTTTTTCCGGGTGAGCCGGAGCCGTGGCTGTGGAAACGCAGGCGGTGAAAACAAGGGCCGCGCAAATCAGCAGGGCCGCTGCCAGGGCGGCGGTGTGCGGCGGTTTGGCTGCCGGAGGCGGCGGGACGCATACCTGCCTGTTATATGAAGCGGCGTACAGCGTCATTTTTCTTTATTTCCCTCATATTCTAATATACTGAATATATATTTTTCATCGTCAGCTTTATTGAAATTGTCATTTACCGCGTTTTCATTTTTTGTAAATTCAAATAAATATCCATAATTTTTACTTTGACGTTCTTTTTCATGTATCCTTTTTAATCCTATTAAATTATAATTGTATTTTCCTTTTTCTATATCCAAGCCTAGCGCCAGATTATATTTTTCCATTATTTCTTCAGGTCCTGTTGGAATTATTTCACTTTTTTCCGTTATATTGTTTTTTATGAGGTCAATATTATATTCAAAAACCTCAAAATTCGCGAAACACAATTTGTTGCTGTTTCCTGCCTCCATATAGAAATCGTTATATCTGTATATTTCTTTATACCCTTCGGGAAGATTATTATCGCGATCATTTATTTTTACAAATATTTCATATTCAAATTTTGGTATTTTATAAATGGGAACAATTATACCGTCTTTAATAATTTGATAAAAACACTCCTTGTTTTTATCAAAAAAAGACAGGTACTTCTTTGCCCTCCATTTTTTATTTTTGACATATTCATTAAATAAATCTGTTGAGAAAACCATCATGCCGTATCCGTCAGCCGATAAATCGCCAATATTGACCATAATTTTCCCCCCACAAAGCCGATAGTTCTATTTTAGTATGGCAGTCTGTTTTTTTCAATCCCGCCTGTGGGCTAAACCTGGCCCTCGGAATTTTTAACCGCGAAGTCGAAGAAGTAGAAGAAGTGCGGAAAGGCGGGCCGTTAAGAGGTTTTCATTCACCTTACTCTGGAATCCGGGCCAGTCCGCTGTTCTTTCCTGTTCAAAAGATAGGAATTTGGCGCCTGTCGCTCTTTTCCCCTTGCGCTACAGTATATATAGAGCTGTTCGGAAACCCCACAGCTTAGGGAACGGTTTCAATATAAAAATAGCCGAATCTGCCGCCATTTTGCGGCAAATTCGCCAGACTTGTGAGAGAACCGGAAGGTTATCGAACAAGTCTAATCATCCTTTTCCGAATTACGGGCCATGTTTGCCCCTGCCCGCATGTACTTTTTTCCCCAGCCGGCATATATTTCACCACAGTATGAATCAAAGTGAAGAAGCCGCGGGCGGGACAATCCGCAGTTACGTTCTACGCGGCAGGATGACGCCGGCCCAGAAGAAAACCCTTGCGGCCTTTCAGGATTCGGGCCTGCTTATTCCCCTGCCGGAAAGCGGAAGCCCGCACCCCCTGAATCCCGTGGACATTTTTCCCGCGCCGAAGGAAAAATACCTGATTGACCTTGGCTTTGGAATGGGAAAGTCAACTGCGCTTATGGCGGAAAAAAATCCCGCGTCGGGCTACATAGGCATAGAGGTCCACGCTCCCGGTATAGCGCGGCTTCTGTGGGAAATCAAAAACCGCGCTTTGGAAAACGTCCGCATTATATACGGCGACGCTGTTCCCGTCCTTCAGGACATGATCCCGCCTGAAAGCATAGACGGCGTTCATATCTTTTTCCCTGACCCCTGGCCCAAAAAACGCCATCACAAACGCCGCCTTCTTACCGCGGATTTCCTCCGCCTTCTATCCTCGCGGCTCCGCGCCGGAGGCTATATCTACATCGTAAGCGACTGGCAGGACTACGC
>JAISAF010000224.1 GCA_031266855.1 Spirochaetales bacterium | reverse complement strand
CCTTGGGGCGGTTCTTAATTCTGCCGCATTGTTGGATGACGCTGGTATTAAACCCGCAGGTACAATCCATACCTATCGGAAACAACCATACCCCGCCGCTTGCGCGGGGTATGGTTGATAATTTTTGTAAAATCTATAAATATATCCTTTTTCTAATAAGTTCATGTATTCTTCCCTGTTTATTTTTATTGACTTCCCATGAAAAATCCCCCCCCCTGCATTCATTTAAACTGAATTTTTGCCTCCAATTTTCAAAAATAATTAATTTAGGATATTGTATATTATTCTCTTCTAAATTGATTTTTCCAATTAATTTCCAATCGCCATTTTTAATTCCAGTTATTCCACAACTTCTATAATTTCTAAATTCTATTTTTTTCAACTGTTTTTATGCCAATTGGTTTATCAGAAATAATATCAAAAACGCCAAAATCATATTCCGCAATTACACAAACATAGGCATAATTATTGTCATTTAATTTTATTTCATAAACGTTTCCGCTATTTATTTTCTCCATTCATTAATTCTATATTGGTTTCTAATTTATGTCAATCTCTTTTCATTGTATATTCGGTGATTTTTTTTCATGATTTGCGGCCGC
This sequence comes from Spirochaetales bacterium, assembly GCA_031266855.1. Classification (GTDB taxonomy): domain Bacteria; phylum Spirochaetota; class Spirochaetia; order DTKZ01; family DTKZ01; genus JAISAF01. Next base: position 7,939 of record JAISAF010000224.1, on the reverse strand, counting down.
TGTTAGCCGCTGGGCGCGCGCAAGGGATTCCGGGGGCGCGATAGCGCCCACTACAATCCATACCTATCGGAAAGCGACCGTCTTCGGGCGCATTGGAGTGGAAAGCCCGCAGGAATTGCATGGGCAATTCCGAGGACTTGGAGCGGAAAGCCCGGTTTTTGGGCCGCGATAGCGGCCCAAAAATGTGCCCATTACATAATGATAAAAAAAATCTATGAGTTTATTTTGTGTGCGTCTTCACAGGGCGCGGCGCGTTGTCCTTTCTATTGTTTCCAGCGTCCAGTTCCGCGAAAGTTCAAGAAGCCGCGGGGCGGAAGGCTTTTCCCGCTGGAGGTCTTTTACAAAAACCGTCGATACGGGAAGAACCGTTGTCCACAGGTCTTTTTCTTCTTTGGAAAGGTTCTGGATATAACGCATAACAGGGTCGCGGGGCACGGGCAGGTTTTTCAGGCTTTCCCCGTAGAAGGCAAGGAAGTCCTTCCAGTTCCGGCTGCTTGTTCCCGCGGCGAAAATCCGGGAAACTCCGTCCGGCAAACGGTTCGTGCCGCTTTCCATGATGCCGGGGCCGGCCTTTGGCTTGGGACGAATGATTTCCCCCCTGCCGGAAACGGGTATCAGCGCGGCATTCAGATAGGCGGCGGAGTTTTCCAGTCTTTCCTTGTACTCAAGCATTGCCGTGTTCGTATAACGCGCTTTCCCGTTGTGCCAGATGGCGCCGGTGGTCTGATTGCGAAATAGAAAATGCGCAAAAAGGCTTTCCGCTGGATCCATGCGGTTTTCCCTGCACCGGAAATACGGATAGATATAGGCTTCCCGCGCGTAGGGTTTTCCTTCGGGATAGGAAAAGTCGGCTCCGTACAGCAGGATTTTCCCGGCGCCCAGGTGGTCGGCCAGAGAAACGGCGGCGTGGGAAACATTTCCCCCCGAAGTATCAATGAAAGGAAAGCGCCGCCAGTGCGCGTTCACATACTGGGAGAAGGGGTGCCCGCTGGTAAAGAAAACCAGTTTGGGAGAAATTTTTGTCATGACAGGAGGCGATGCCAAATCCAGAACCAGGGGAACTTCCGCGGGGTAGCCTGACAGAAAATGATTGTAACTGATATGCTGGCAGTCAATCGACACCACCACATCGGGACACAGGTCGTGCCGCAGAAGTACCGGCAGGGAGGTATCGGTGGCTATGAGGATGCTGCCGCGCCGCTCCTCCCTGATGGAAGAAATGGCGTCCTCAAGAGAAGGCCCCGCCGCGGTAACAATGGCCTTGCGTCCGGGAGCAAGTACGGTGGAACTCTGCTCGGCGGCTTCAAGATTGGCCAGGGTGTTGGTAAACCATTTTTTACCAAAACGGCTTTGCGCGGTAAAATCGCCGGAAAGGATATCAAGACTTTCCCGGATGATTTCCATACTGCCAAGAAAAAAATCCTTCTCTGTTTCGACACGGGGACGCAGGGATACCGTGCGCAGATCGCCTGAAAGCGAAGGAAAATAGTTTGAAAGCATGAAGGAGCGCAGCTCTTCGGGCAGCGGATCGATAAGAAAACGTACCCGGCTGTCCATAAGAAGCGCGTGCAAATCAATTTCGCCCAGGACGCTTTTCAAAAGGCATATATTTTTATCGAGAATAACGATTTGGGATATCCGCGGCTGTGGCAGGCAGGGAAGGATATGGTAGGCGCAGCCGAAACCAAGGAAAATGAAAAAACCATCCTGCGCGTAGGTCTCAAGAAGACGCCGCCCTTCCTTTTCAGGATCAATGAGGGAGTGCAGCGCCTTCCCCCCATCCCCGGTGTCCAGAGTCATAACAGGTTTCTGTGTCTTTGACAGAACAAAGCTGGCATTCGCCGCCGCTTCCACCCGGCCAAGCCTCGCGGCAAGGAGAGGATCGGATGCTGTCAGGCTGAGTATATTACGCTCAAAAATCTCCTGGTTCATTCGCTGGCCTTGAGCAAAGAATACAAAGACGCGGAAAATTCCGCAATTCCCCGCCGCAGTTTTTCCTCCGCGCCCGCGGTTTTTTTCCGCACTTCCAGAACGCCAGCGGTATCGATCATCATAAGAAGTCCGGTGTTCTGCCAGGAGACATTCTCAATTGTTTTTATAAAAGCGCGGGCCTTCTCCCTGCGTTGCCGGGGGCCGGGCAGGGGGAGCCGTTCACAGACCAGGCGCGGTCTTTGCCCCAGAAGCTTTCGCGCCCCGGCACATGTGGAATGAAGACCCGTATCCACAGGAGAATCCGAAATGCTTACAACCCGGCCCTTCCAGGACGCCGCCGCGGAAGCAAACCAGCCCGCGTAGGTTCTCAAAGCAGGGGATGTCCGCCAGCCGCCGGAAAGCCTGTCCGGGTACATAGTAAAAATCCTTCCGGCCCTGCCGCTTTCTTCAGTCCCGAATCGGCAGTCGCGTACCGTATAATATTCATCAAAAGCGTTGGGCCGTACATGCTCTTCTATGCCGCGCACCGCCATATCCATACCAGCAAGAATTACCGGCCCCGCCCCCAGGGAAAGCGCCGCCTGCACCGCCGTTCCCGCGACGGTTCCGTTTGAAGGTATGCGGACGGGCCGGGGACTGAGGTCTCCGAGCAGGGCGTTTTCCGGCGGCGTACCCTGATGAAAAAGACACACAGGAAAGCCCCCGCCATGAAAACCGCTGTACGCCGGCAGCGGCATACACAGAAGCTCTCCGCCGCCCCGTTTCTCCCGCCTGATAAGCCCGCCGAAATGAAGCCCCGTATAAAACCCAGGATCCGTCATCATAAGGCCGTCAGGCTCCACCCCGCGGCGCAGCAGAAACGCGGCTGCCGAAGGCAGGGCAAAAAGAGTAAATGCGCGCCGTTCCCGCTCGATAAAGGGAAACGCCGCCGCAAGACCCGGCCCGGAAGCCGCGATAAAGACCGGCCCGGAGATTTCCGTAAAACTCACAGCCCCGTCAATCGCCAGATAGTTACGGATACTGTTGGTAATCCATTTTTTCCCAAAAACCGCCGTAGTCAGAAGCGAACCGTTTACCTGGCGGCTGAAACGCGAAAGGTCTTCTTTCAGCCCGCCAATAAGAAGGGGAAATGCCCGCGCCGCCGGTTCCCATTCAAGAACCCGCAAGGCGGGAAAATCCATTTCGCGAATATGCCTGTGCAGGAAAGCGGAAAAACTCTCCGAAGTCCCCGGCCGCCAGGAACAGCCTTCCTCCCCGGCGTCCTCTATCCGCTTCCGGTAGAAATACGCCGAACAGTACACCGGCAAAAGCCGTATTCCCGGATTGTCCCGCCGGAGCTGGCGCGACAGGTAGCCAAGAGCCTCCCCTATAAGCACGACGACGGGACCTTCCGAAAACCGCCCGGAAGAAGCGGAAAACCGCAGGGCTTCTTTTTCAGGATCGTAGGAGGAGTGCAGATAACAACCCCTGTACAGGGCTGTAGGAAGACCGTTTCTTGCAGGGAGGACTTTTTCCATCAAAGGAACTGGGCAATTACATCATCGGGAATTTCCCTGTCCGGCAGGAAATTTTCCGTAATCGTTATACCGGCATACTCATCCTCGCCAGAGGATTTTTCCTTGAGGGTATGCTGAAAAAGTTTACACAGCTTCAGCGACACCTGATGAATAAAAAGCGCCGAATCATATTTCCCCGTCTGTGTCGCAGCAAGAATTTTCCTTTTGGCAGGAGAAACAAAAACCGGAGAACCCGCAAGCAGGGTCTCGATAAGAGAACTGATATCCTGTAGTACCCTGTAGCCGTCAAGGTCAGGATGCGATACAAGAAGCTCCTTTACCAGATCTGACACATTGATAGTAAACAATGACAGGGAAGCCTCTTCAGGAAGATCCCCCGCGTATTTCTTCAAGGAAGCAAGAAAGCGGTCCTTCCTCACTAGTCCGTAATCGCGCCGCTTGCGCAGCCGGGAGCCGCGTGAACGCGCCAGAACCGGGGACGCCAGTTCGCCCATCACCACAAAGATCATACGCAGAACAGGATCATTGAGAAACAAATACGGCGAATCAGCGACCAGAAGCAGCCCGTGTATTTTTTCCCCCGAAGTAAAAAAACACAGAAGAATATCCTCCGCCAGCGCCGCTTCCCTGCTCGAAAAACAGGAAGAAAGATCAGTCATTTCTTCCAGGGTTGTAACCATCACCCTTGATTCGCCCAGCCGCAGCGCGCTGTACAGAAGGTCGGGCGCGATCCTCATGCGCCGCTGGGTTGTTTTGTCGAAACCAGTAATGGACCAGGGCGCGAAAACATCCGTTTCATTTTCAGGTAAAAGAAGCGCCCCTTTTCTGATGGAAAAATGTTTTTTAAAAATGGAAAAAAGATCAGCCGGATATTCAAGACCAGTCTTCAACCCGGCGAAATCCCGCAAAAGGTTTTCTATGTCTTTTTCCGCGTTGGGGAGTTCCTCCCCGCGGACGGATTTCTCTCTTTTTTTTTTGCCGCGGCGGTTTCCCCTTCCGGCGCCGGCTCATAATTTTTCAAAGTCATCGCGCGCCGTAAAAGTCCGCCATCTTTCTGTTCCTGTAACAATCGCTTCAACAGTCCCATAATTTTACTCCAGCTCCAGCTCTTCAAAAAGCCTGCGGTATATATCGAAATGTTCGGAATGCGCGAACTCCTGAATCTTGTCCTCAGGCAGGGATTCAAGCAGCTGATCCATATATTTCAAAACGGATTTGATCTCCTCCCGGATAGGCCCGGAAATCTGCACGCCGTCAACCGAAGACGAGGGCTCTTTTTTTGCCTCTGGAGCCGCCGTTTTCGCGGCTTTTTCCTCGTCCACGGGAGCTTCGGCCTCAGCAAGCCCTTCCTCAAAGGATTCAGGGGCGGCCTCGTCCTCAATAATTTCCGTCTTCTCCGGTTCCGCCTCCGCCTCCTGCCGCTCCTGTTGCAGGGAATCAAGATCAAACTCAATTTCCGGCTCCTCTTCACCCGCCGGAATTTCCGCCTCAGCGCTTATAGTCTCGGAAATTCCATCCTCCGCATGCAAATCCTCGGAACCGAAGTTATCAAGCTCCCTGTTGTATTCTTCAATAATTGCCTGTTCTTCAGGCGTCGTTAGCGGTATATTTTCCGTCACAGCCGGCGCCTCATCGGAGGCAATATCCGAAACCTTCCTGAAATCTTCGGCAGGCTCTTCAATCCCGGAGTCCGCTATATCAGCTTCAATTTCCTGCCCTACTTCGGGAATTTCCCCAAGTTCAAGCTCCTGCCCCGGAACAGCCGCCTCAGGCTCCGGTTCTTCGATGGAAATATCAGCATCAGAAATTTCGGTATCCGAAAGATCAACATCCTCAAAACTTATATCCCCTTCCGCCCCGGCGGGAATTTCCTCGTCCTCCCCAGCCAGCGGTTCTTCAATAGAAACACCGGCATCAGAACTATCAGCGCCGGAAATACTGGTATCCTCAAAACCAAGGTCCTCTTCCCCGGCGGGGCTTTCTGGAACAGTAGCGGATTCCGCAAAATCAAGAGACAGATCATCCGGACTCTCCACAGCCGCCGTCGCCTGGGACCCCGACGGATGCATATCGGCATTGAAATTAAGAATATCATCAGGAACATCCGACTCGCCGGTCTCTTCGGTTATATCCGCCGTTGAAAGAATATTATCCAGTTCATCCCCCGTAAGGGCGATGGTCTCATCTTCGTCTTCGTCACCAGCAAAAAAACCACTGTCGGCTCCCGGGGTTTTATGATGCTCCGCCACCGCGGATTCCGGCAAACCAGTACCCGCCACACGAAGCCCCGCAAGCTCCTTCTTCAATTCCAGAAGTTCCGACTTAATGCTCGCCAGCTCTTCCTCAATTTTCGAAAGAATACCCGATTCCGCCGGATGTTCCTGTACAGGAGCCGGACCCGCCTTTACCGCGGCAGGTTCAGGCTCCTCTTCCACCACGCCGGTTTCAGCCGCCGCCTCATCTTCAAGCGCCGGTTCCTCCGTTTCCGTGGTATCCGCCATATCCGCCAGTCCCAGCGCGTCCCCTTCCGGTACTTCCTCCTCCGGCGCCCGCGCGGCGGCGGATTCAGGTTCCTCTTCTATTTCTTCAAACGCCGGCTCTCCGGCCGGAGGTTCTTCAATTTCATTTTCAATTTCAATCGCGGGTTCGTCAATTATGGATTCATCAGGTTCATCAATCGCGGGTTCTTCAAGCGCGGATTCAATCGCAGGTTCTTCAAGCGAGGGTTCTTCAAGCGCGGACTCTTCAACCGCGGATTCCCCATGCCCGGCTTCCGCCATGCCCGCCTCCGGCTCTTCCCCCAGCGCGTCTTCCGCAGGTTCAGGCCCCGTCATCTCTTTCTCAACCGCGGCAATATCATTAAAGTCATCCGCCACCGGCGCCTGTTCATCCCCCTGCGGCTCATCAAGATCGAAATCAAGGTCTAACTTTTCGCCCTCTGTCTCCACAGAAGCGCCGTCGTCCAGGGCTTCCTCTTCCGGCAGAAAAAGGTCATCACCGGACGCGGCCCCGGCATCACTCTCCGCCCCAGCCTCAGACCGGATATCCTCAATATCAGGAAAAGAAAAATCATCATCAGCGTTTCCGGGCGCAGGCTCATCAAGCGAAAGATCGTCCATCCCATCCAGAGGCTCTTCCCCCTCCGAATCCTTCTTCCGGGAATTCTCCTCCAGGGAACCAAGAAGTAATTCCTCCTCCGCGGTAATCTCCGTACCCGCATCGGAAATATCCGGCAACTCAAAATCCTCACCGGCGGAGGACTCCTCTTTTACAGTTTCAGGCCCCGCTTTGACCCAGACGCCATACTGTTCCAGGTCTTCCGCCGGCATATTGGACCCCTTTGAACCGTTTTCTTTATCGCTCATGTTCGACATATTCTCTCCTGAAACTGGCTAGATACAACTAACATCGGCATATTCCAGTAAAGCATAAAATCCATATTTGCGCTATAGTCAATTCTACTATCTATACTCTACTCCACTGTTTTTGGCAAGTCAATAACTCTCCACAGAAGGCCGGTATTTTTCACGGGCGCCTCCCCATTGTCTGCCCTTTCGGGCAGACAATGGGGCCGGGCTTTTCGGGGCTGCGCTATCGCTCCGGCCCTGCCTCCGGCATGGCTTGCTTCGCAACCCCTACAATCCCTGGCGCGGGCGGCAGCTCAAACTCAGAAAGAAATTTAACCGCAAAGTCAAAGACTGGCAAGGGCGAAGACTGGCAAGGGCGAAGAAGCAAAAGAGGAAGAAAAATGAATTTCAGTTCTCCTTCTTCGACGTATTCGACTTCGCGGTAAATCTTTTCGTGGTAACTCCTTCCGGGTCATCTGACATTTGACTCAAGAAAACAGGCGGGAGTTCCGTAAATCTATAATAAATGGCAGGCAGACTCTTCGCATCCATATACGTGGGACTTCTCATCTATCTTGTTGTTACGTTTTTCTTTGGCGGAACCGGACATTTTTCATACCAGAGCCTGAGCCAGCAGTATAAAATCATTGAAAAAAACGTCGAAGACCTGAAAACCCAGGGCAGGACGCTTGGGTACTCCGTTACGGCGCTCCGCTCGGACCCCGGCAGCATTGTCAGGGAAGCCCGGCGGCTTCTTCTGCTGCACCGGAACGAAGGTTTTATCCGTATAGAAGGCTATAAGGCAAAACCCAGACCTCTTTCTCCGGGCAGGCTTGTTGTCCTGAAAAAGGAAAGCGGCCTGCGCCTTGAACCTTTTCTTCGCGCCTTTGCCGCCATCAGCGGGATTCTTGTTTTTTTGTTTTATAAACGGCAGCTTAGAAGAAAGCCCTGAAATTGCCTTTGGCAATTTCAGGGGCGCATAATTGCTGTTCGGTAATTATGCGTGTATAACCAGGCGGAGGCAATTTTGCAGGGCAAAATTGCGTGGTACCAAGCACAGCGCGTAACGCGCTGTGCACGTAGCTATCACCTCCGGCTGCCGCCCGCCACCACGTTTTCAGCTCACAGTTACGCTTGCGGCTT
>JAISAF010000201.1 GCA_031266855.1 Spirochaetales bacterium | reverse complement strand
CCCTCGCGCGGCGGCTCAGAACCAGGTTTGGGAATCTTTCGGTTTCCGAACAAGGCGAATGACAAAAAGAATTCTTAAAGACCTGCCGCGGCAAGTCTCCGGCTTTTTCGACTTTGTGGTTAAGAAATTTGGCAGGTCAACTTTAGCTCAGAAGGGCGGGCATTAGGAGGGCAGGACATGGACTTTGACATCGAGAGAATGTTATATACCCTGCCCGCCGTTATTATCGGGCTTGGACTGCATGAGTGGGCCCACGCCTTTACCGCGTGGAAGCTGGGCGATGTTACCGCGAAGGAAGAAGGCCGCGTTTCCTTTAATCCCCTGCGCCACCTCGATCCCCTCGGTTTTATTTTTATTGTTTTCGTCGGCTTCGGCTGGGCAAAACCCGTGCGCTTTAACCCTGAAAACCTTTCCCATCCGCGGCGTGACAGGGCGCTTATCGCGGCCGCCGGGCCTGTGTCGAATCTGCTTTTGGGCCTTGCTGTTCTCGGTTTCCTGAAACTGCTCCTTATGTTTCTGTTTACTTCCATGTTCATTATGAACCTGCCGCCAAAAGTTCTTGATGTGTCGCTGAAAATCCTTCTGCATACAGCCGCGACGAATCTTGGACTTTTTATTTTCAACATACTGCCTGTTCCGCCGCTGGATGGCAGCCATATTTTTTTCTCCAGCCTGAAACTTGATCCCGCCACCGAAGCCAGAATACTCAAATTCGGCGGACTCGCGCTTTTTATCCTTATTCTCCTTGAAAACAGGCTTGCCACCGGCATTCTGCCCATTCATATTTTTGTCAATAAAGTGTTCAGTCTTTTCGGCTTCGGATGATGTTGTAAAAACCATGACTTCTTCGACTCCGCGGTTAAAAAATCCGCCACACAATTACTCCTCATCCCGCCAGCTTCGGAAATCATACGGATCGTCATCGAAAGGGGATCTTTTCCCGCGCCTCCTGCCATCCGGGCCGCGCGGCTCCACCGGCAGAACGATCGCCAGCCCCAGATAAACCAGAAGCATGATAAGCCCTCCGGTAAAAAAAAATATGAGAAGAAGGACGCAGCGTATCATTCCGGCGGACATATCCTTCCATTCGGCAAGGCCCTGACAGACCCCAAAGATTATGCCGCGCCGCGAGCGGTACCATTTTGCGGTTCGATATGGATTCATTTTTTACCTCTCCCTTGTAGTATAAGCATACCCCGCCGCATGAAAAAGACCTCTAAGAGCCTGTTCAAAATCTCATTTGTAATTCGGAATTTGGGCGCTTTTGCGGCGTAAAACGCCGCAAACCGGGCTTTCCGGGACTCCGCTATCGCTGCGGCCCCGGCACTTCGCGCCGTGGCTGCTTCGCATCCCTCCAATCCCTTGCGCGCGCACCAGCGGCAGCGCAAAATTGCTTCGCAATTTTGCCGCCAGCCAGGACGCAAGGGGGTTTTCCAGATATTGAACAGGATCCAGGCCCGCGAAGCCTAAACTAAAACGGAAATTCCTCTTCGCGGAGCGCCTTCGGCTTTCCCAGCACTTCCGCCATAACGATTGCCTGCTGAAGCGGCCCCAAACGCGGCAGACGGGAAGAAAAACCTCCCGAAATTGCCGTTACCGGACGCGAAAGGATTTCCCCGTCTTCCGCCTCCTGTGCCATAGGAGAACTCTCCGCCGGGGCGGGCGGTACACGGGATTCCGGATTTATGATGACCCCGGACGGCACAACAGGGGAAACCGGCGCTGTCCGCGCGGGCGCTTCAGGAACTTTTACCTCCGCTTCCGGACGGAACGCCCGCCAGGCGTTTTCAACAGCCTCATCATCATTTTCTTCCGCTACGGCTTCTTCTTCCGTGGCGGCGGGCCGGGCGGGAGAAAATTCCTGTCCCGAAATTTTCCGCAGAAACTCAGAAAACGGATCCGTATTCCGGGCTTGCGCCTCCGCGGGGCGGGAACCGCCGGAGGGCGGTTCCCGCACGGACTTTTCCGCAGGAAAGGTTTCCTTTGCCCTGCCCTCCACCGATGGACTGCCAGCCGCGGGCCTGGGAGGAGTCCAGGGTTTGCGGCCAGTATTTTTCCGCTGCTTTCGGAGGCGCAGAATAATGAAAACGATTACAAACGCTATATAAACAAGAACAGTAAACGACACGTTATTTCTCCGGCTTTTCGCCGCTTATACTGCCACGCATCCGGGTATCAGCCTGAATGTTAGACAAACGGTAATAATCCATTACTCCAAGCTGGCCCTTGCGGAAAGCCTCGGAAATGGCAAGAGGAATCTCCGCCTCGGCCAAAACAACCTTGGCGCGATTCTCCTGAACAAGAGCGACCATCTCCTGCTCGCGGGCCTGGGCCGAGGCGCGGCGTTTTTCCGCCTCCGCCTGGAAACGCCTCTTGTCAGCCTCGGCCTGGTCGGCCTGGAGCTTCGCGCCCACGTTTTCTCCCACATCAATGTCGGCAATATCGATAGAAAGGATTTCAAAAGCCGTTCCCGCGTCAAGCCCCTTTTCCAGAACCCGTTTGGAAATCAGGTCAGGGGTTTCCAGAACAACCTTGTAGGACTCTGAAGATCCTATGGTGGTAACAATACCTTCGCCGACACGGGCGATAATTGTTTCCTCCGTGGCGCCGCCCACAAGCCTTTCCAGGTTTGCCCGCACAGTAACGCGCGCCTTGACCTGGAGCTGAATACCGTCCTTGGCAACGGCGTCAATAGTAGTTTTGCCCTTAGCCGGCTCAGGACAGTCAATAACCTTGGGATTAACGCTGGTTTTAACAGCCTCAAGCACATCGCGCCCGGCAAGATCAATAGCGGCGGCCCGCTGGTACGGCAGGGGAATATTCGCCTTATTCGCGGCGACAAGGGCCTGACTGACCCGTGTTACATTGCCCCGCGCGAGATAGTGAGTCTCCAGAAGATCCGAATCAACAGGAATCCCCGCCTTGGTAAGCATGATCCGGGCCTCCACAATAGACGCCCCATGAACATGCCGGAGCCACATCCCAATAAGTCTGCCCATAGCCACAGGAGCGCCGGACAGAAGCGCGCGGAACCACAAACCAAAAAATTTGCCGATGATTGCCAGAAAAATAATAGCGAAAAGGGCAATCGCGATATAAAGAATCATCATTGTAATATCCATACAGCCTCCTTTATTTTGTAAACCAATCTTCCGAATGTAAACTTATTATCCTGAAACTATACACTGTTAGCAAGACCATGAAATACAGAAATTTAACCACGTTCAACAAGTTAAGGAACATCGCCAGCCCGTGAGGCGGCAGCCGGTTGGTGATAGTTACGTGCACTGCGCATAGCGCGCTGTGCCTGGTTCCAAACCTGCAAGCGTAACGGTCGCCTGTAATCGGGGTGGCGGCAGCCGGCGGTGATAGAGACGTGTTTTTTTGCGGCGGACCGCAAAAAAACCTGGTGGCACATCACGCAATTGTTCCACAATTGCGACCGCATGGTTAGAGCTGCGGAATTGCCGAAGGCAATTCCGCGCCCCGGCAATTGCCGGGCCTTGTCTTGAGCTGCCGCTGCGTAAGGGATTGTAGCGGAAAGCCCACAGGATTTGCATAAGCAAATCCGAGGACTTGGAGCGGAAAGCCCGACCCCGCCGGAGGCGGGGATACGCCCATGAGAATTTTTTAGTTTAATGAAGAACTCACGGAGTTTTCGTACAGCTCTCATAAACACCT
>JAISAF010000174.1 GCA_031266855.1 Spirochaetales bacterium | reverse complement strand
CAGCGATTCTTCAAACCGCTGCTGCCACATCTGGTTCGGCGCGATAATCGGCCCCATTGAACCGGCAATATAACAGGCGTCAGAAGTTTTCCCCGCCGCCAGTACAGCGTTTTTCGCGAGAGCCACCGCCTTCCGGTTGATTTCCCCTGTTTGTTCCGCCAGCCCGTATGCCCCAAGCCGTATTTCATTTGCCCCGAAAGTATTGGTTTCGATAACATCAACGCCCGCGCGCACATACTCTTCATGGATACTCTGCACCAGGCCGGGGTCGCTTAAATTAACATTATCGTAGCAGGTATTAATAAAAAGTCCCCTGTCATAGAGCATGGTTCCCATTGCCCCATCAAAAATCACCACATCCTTCTGTATTTTTTCCAGAAACGGTATCATACTGTGTACTCCTTTATACTGAAATTATATCATGAATTGTGACTATCAGGTTTATTCCTCATATATAGTATTCCGGTTTCAGGCAATTCCGTATAAGGACGCGTATGGCAAAACCGCGTCCGCCTGGTTGTACGCGGCGAATTACCTTTGGTAATTCGCTGCCCCGGAATTGTCCGTGGCAATTCCGGAAACTGGTTCTCAAGCTGCCGCCCGGCAGCCGGTTGGTGATAAAGACGTGCACAGCGCGTTACGCGCTGTGCTTGGTGGCAGACCACGCAATTTTGTCAGAACAAAATTGCGACCGCCTGGTTGGGGGCAGCGAATTGCCTTTGGCAATTTGCTGCGTATAACCAGGCGGTCGTAGTAATTTTGCTATGGCAAAAGTGCGTGTGTTGCGTAATTTAACATTATGATATATAACCATATAATTATGAGGAAGTATCTTATCATATTTTTATCCATATTAAATTCTTCTCTTTTGTTTTCCCAGGAACTTATAATTTTCCCGCCAAAGCTCGAACTGACGAAATTTTTATATGACATAAAACCTGAAATAGCCGGTGATATACGCATTTTCGGGGTTTCAGAAGACGGGAAAATCGCGTATTCCTATGAAAGACAGTTCAATGAATGGGAAAATGTCGTTGAATTTGTACTTTATGATATGGCAAACAGCAGCTATGTATCTGATATGGCCTGGGATAATAGCAGCATCAATAAGTATAAAGGAACTTTAGATGACATAGAAGAAATGAAAGGCATAATAGAATGGTACAACAAATACGGAATCATATATACTGAACTGTGTATCAATAATTTCCCGCTAATTTTAAACGATATAAAATACGATTGTTTACTGGAATATGGCGAGGCCAATAATAATGGCGCGGAAAATTATTCAGTTAAAATTACAAAAGACGGCGCTTCAATTATTTCAGAAGAACGCCGGAACATCCATTATGAATCGGCGGAAATCTGCGGTTATCTTACTACGCCTTTTCCTAACAGGTATATAGCGGTGATTCTCGAAATGCGGGATGGAAAAAACGCGTTTTACCGTTTCTTTGAGTTTGATTTAAATGAATAGAGAAATCAAAAACAGCATTTTTAGGGGGAACCTGTTTAGAAACTGAGGTTTCTAAACAACTCTATTATAAAAATATCGCCCAACCCCGCCGCGGAGCCGGTTGGACCTGGCCCGCGGACTTTTTTAACCGCGAAGTCGAAGAAGTCCCTGCTCTTTAGTTTTTTTATCTTCTTCCCTTCCGCCCGGCGTAGGCTCTGCCTACGCCGGGTTAGAAGCAAGCGTCCACGCTTGCATAAAAAAGATGCCTGGCGCCTTTAAAAAAACTTATTTGACTTCTTCGACTTCGCGGTGATTTTCTTTTTCATAATCTTACGGTTTCCCGGAAATATTTCAGCGCAGTCAAAAGAAAATACGCTCTGGAAGCATCCGCCACAGCGATCTTAACGCGGGTTTTCCCTTCGATAAACAGCGCGCCGGATCCCGCCTGACCATCCTCCCCTGTATGCGAAGAGCCGCCCTCATAAATCCGCGACACCATAGCCCAGTCAAAATCAGTACGCTTCCCGAATCTCCCAATTCCCCGGAAAACATAACTTTCCCGCCCAATGACAACCTCGGCTTTTCCCGCGAAACTCATCAAAGTCCGCGCCCACAGAAACACAGACCCGGCAAGAAAAGGCAAACCGAAAAGCGACAGAATAGGATCAAACTCTCCTGAATAAATCTGCGTTCCATAAATTCCCAGCAGGGAACCACCGGACCAGACAAGCGTGAAAGGAAGAAGCAGAAAAGCCACCGGACCAGCGGTCGAAACTCCCACAATCAGGTTAAAACCATCTTCATGTATCCATGTTCCCTTCGGAGGATCGCGCAGCATTTCTTCCGCGGCGCCCCTGTTAAAAGAATCATCCCCCGCGTTCACGATTTTATCGCGGCAAGCGCACCCAGCCTGTTTATAATATCAAGATGCTGAGTACAGGCAGCCTCGCACGCGCCGCAGGCCACGCATTCCCCCGCCTTTTTCGCTTCTATCGACCAGTGCATCCTGATACGCTCCAGCACGGCAGCCGAATCAGCGCCAAGTATCTTCTGATTCCAGGCATCCATAAACTTAGGAATGGGTATGCCCTGCGGACAGTCGTCGCAGTAACCACAGCCCGTACAGATGCCCTCAAGGGACACCCCCGCCTTTTCCTTAACAGCCGCAAGCGCCGCCGCGCTGCGCGGCAAGTATGTTTCAATAGCGGCAAGCGCTTCCTCCACATCGCTCAAAGTGGAAAACCCCACAAGAGTCGTCGTAATGTCCTGATGATCCCACAAAAAATGAAGAGCGGAACTAACAGCGCTCTGCTTCGGTGAGGACTTCAAAAAACCAAAAAGCTCCGGGTGCTGAGGAATAAGACCCCCGCCCAGAGGATTCATCACCACAGCGCCCAGAGCCTTCGCGCGTATGGCGTTAAAAGCCTGCTCCCGCGTCTTAAAATTGTAAGCCGAATAGCCAAAAAGTACGCCCTCAAAAACCCCCTCCATAAGAAGTTCGTTAATCTCGCCGCCAATAAGGTGACTCGAAACACAAATATGTTTCACAAGCCCTTCCTCTTTCAATTTGCGCAAAATATCCAGCACGCCCTTTTCTTTCCGCTTGCGCCAATTCGCCAAATCAGTGATACACCAGATATGATAAAAATCAATCGCCGGAACACCAAGCCGCCCCAGTTGCGCCTCGATCTCCCCACGCACATCCTCCGCCCGGCTCTTAAAAGTTTTCGTCGCCACAAAATACGGCAGCCCCCGCCGCCGCAGCTCCGCAAGCCCCAAACCAAAAACCTGCTCGCTCTTTATATCAAAATACGCGGGCGCGGTATCAAAATAGTTTACCCCGCCTTCCGCCGCCCTTACCATCATAGCGACGCACTTCTCTTTATTATCGATTTCCGCGAAACGCATACCGCCGAAACCAAGAATAGAAACATCCCTTCCTGTCTTCCCATAGGGCCGGTAA
This sequence comes from Spirochaetales bacterium, assembly GCA_031266855.1. Lineage (GTDB taxonomy): Bacteria > Spirochaetota > Spirochaetia > DTKZ01 > DTKZ01 > JAISAF01. The sequence continues at coordinate 231 of JAISAF010000174.1, read as the reverse complement.
ATCATTGTCCACTCCTGTCCAAAAAATTAATCTGTCTGCACGGCAGTATACCCCAGCCAACGAAAAATGAAAAGAGAAGCCGCAGACGAAAATCAAAATTCCCGCACGTACTTTTTCCCAGTCAGTATGGCGCGTTTTTTTGCCCGCCTTAAGCGGGCAAAAAAACCGGGCTTTCCGCTCCAATGCGCCCGAAGACGGTCGCTTTCCGATAAGTATGGATTGTAGTGGGCG
>JAISAF010000171.1 GCA_031266855.1 Spirochaetales bacterium | reverse complement strand
GAAGCAGCCACGCCGCGGGCGGGGCCGCAGCGGTAGCAGCCCATTGCAAGCGCCCGAGTGCGCGCAGGGCGTCTACGGGTGATGGTAACAAGGGCTGGCGCACTACAAAACTTCCTGTGGGAAATGCAGGTTTCAGCGCCTCCCGCAAAGCCCGGTTTTTTTACGAAGTAAAAAAAGGCGCCCAAATTAGATTTCAAACAGCGCCTCGCGTATGACTTCGGATACCGTCGGGTGGGGGAAGACAATCTGTTTTACATCCTGTACCCGCAGTTCCGACTCTATCATAAGCGCCGCGCCCGCGATGATTTCCGAACAGCCGCTTCCCAGTATATTAACGCCCAGGATGCGGCCGCCCTGTTTTTCCACCACGACTTTGCACAGACCGTTTTCCCTGGGATGTTCGGCAAGGTAGCGGCCGGAAACCCGCATGGGAACCTTGGCTGTGGCGACTTCATAGCCCCGCGAAACGGCTTCCGCCTCGGTCATGCCGCAGCCCGCGACTTCGGGCGTCGAAAAAACAACCCAGGGAATCGCGTTTCCCCGCCAGTGATCCTTTTTCCCAAGAATGGCATTGACCGCGATCTCGCCCATGCGGCTTGCCGAGTGGGCCAGAAGAGAGCGTCCTGTTATGTCGCCCACAGCGTACACGCCGGGAAGATTCGTGCACATGCACTCGTCGGTTTTCAGGCCGGTTTTCGTAAGTTCCAGTCCCGCTTCTTCAAAACCCATACCCGCCGTGTTGGGCCGCCGGCCTATGGAAAGAAGAATAAGATCGGCATCGGAAGTGATCTTTGTACCGCCGCGCGAATACACCACGCCCGCGCCGGTAAACTCTTCAACCTTCGCGCCCAGCTCGAAACTTACGCCGGGCAGGGCCTTGCGCAAAGCGGCGGCGAACTCCCTGTCCAGGACAGGAATAATTTCATCCATCATTTCGACAACCGTAACCTGAACGCCGAGCATACTGAAAAACGAAGCGAACTCCATGCCGATAATGCCGCCGCCTACAATAAGCAGCTTCTTCGGCAGCGCGCTTATGTTCAAAAGCTGTGTTGATGTTACCACGTTTGGATTTTTGACTCCCGCGATGGGCGGCACAACGGAGCTTGAACCCGTAGCTATGATAATGGATTGCGCCGTGTAGTCCGTTGTTCCCACGCGGACCATCCCCGGTTTTACCAGGCGGCCCTCGCCCTGAACAACTTCGACGCCGCCGCGCTTCATCATGGCGGCGATGCCTTTTTGCAGGGTTTCAACAACTTTGGCTTTCCAGGCCATAGCCTTGTCAAGATGAAAGGCCGCGCCCTGTACGCTGACGCCTATGCTTTCGGACTCAAGCGCGTGGGCGTAGGTTTTCGCCGCGTTCAGGAGGGTTTTCGTGGGAATACAGCCGGAGTTCAGGCACACGCCTCCCAGATGAGTCTTTTCAATAAGAAGTGTTTTCAGCCCCGCGGCGGCTGCCCGTTCGGCGGCCACATATCCGCCGGGGCCCGCGCCTAAAATGATAAGGTCATGCATCGTTTTATCCTTTCTTTCTTATCCTTTCGCAAGCAGAATATCGAAGCCCGCAAGAGCCTCGCAGAGATCTTTCAGGAAACGCGCGCCGGGCGCGCCGTCAACAGCCTGGTGATCAATCGTCAATGACAGGCCAAGGGATGGAATAAACTTTACTTCATCCGCGGCCATACAGGGTTTGGGTACGATTGTTCCGATGCCAAGAATTCCCACCTGAGGGCTGTTGAGAATGGGAGTAAAGTTTTCGACACCCAGGCCGCCGAGATTGGAAACAGTGAAGGTTCCGCCGGAAAGCTCATCAGGCGTAATGCCGCCTTCCACGCAGGCCCGCGCCAGACGTTTGGCCTGTGCGGAAAGGGCCTTCAGGGACAGGGCCTGGGCGTTGCGGATAACCGGCACCATAAGCCCGCGGGGCGTGTCCACGGCAAAGGCCAGGTGAACCTGCGCGTAGCGCAGAATCCTGTCCCCGGCCCACAAAGCGTTCAGCGAAGGGTGCAGGGGGAGGGTACGCGACACGGCGTACAGGATGAAATCGTTTAATGTTATATCGCTCAGGCCAAGGTCTTCCTGACTTCCTTTCAGTTTTTTGCGAAAGGCTTGCAGGGCGCGTGCGTCCGCGCTGGCGTTCAGCGTAAGCTGGGCATGGCTGTGCAGGGACTGGAGCATTCTGTCCGCGATAAGTTTTCGTATACCCTTTGTAGGAACTTCTTCCACCGGGCCGGGAAAGTCCGCTGCCGGGGAAAGCTGGGAACCCGAAAGAGCCGCCACTGCGGGGGACGCCGCCAGGTCGCTTCGCAGCACGCGGCCGCCGGGACCCGAACCCGAAGCGGGAGCCTGCAAATGAGCGGTAATAACGCCTTCCACCGCGGCGGGACTTAAAGGTTCGCGGCCCTGCAAAGCGGCCAGCACATCCCTTTCTATAACCCGCCCGCCGGGGCCGCTTCCGGCAAGGGACTGCCACACAAGGCCCTTTGCCTCCGCAAGATTACGCGCGCGCGGGGACACGTGTACACCGGCCCCGCCGCTTTGCGCGCCAGCCCCGGCGGTTCCGCCCGTCCCGGCGCCCATGACAGGAGCGGACACCGGCGCGGGAGGAACGGACACAGGAGCGGGCGAAGCGGACGCGGGAGTAGGGGAGGCGGGAGCCGCCGCCTGATCCGGCACAGCTTCGCCGGCCTGCCCGATGTAGGCAATAGGCGTTAGCACCGGAACATCCGCGCCTTCGGGCTGCGTTATTTTCAGCAGAATCCCGTCCGCGCCCGCCTCAACCTCAAAAGTCGCCTTATCGGTCTCGACCTCGCACAGAATATCCCCTGTCTTAACAGGGTCGCCTTCATGTTTCTTCCATGATAAAATAATGCAGCTTTCTACCGATTGCCCCTGCCGGGGCATAAGAATCTCTGTCATGCTGTATACCTCCTTGGAATACACGTGATACGGTTTCATTAGACTTGTTTGTTCACCTTCCGGTTCTCTCACAAGTCTATGGAATTTGCCGCAAATGGCGCAAATTCCGTCATTTTTATATCGAAGCTATAGGGTTTCCGAATAGCTCTAGTATCCCGACAGCACAGAAAATGCGGTTCCGGCTCCCCGGCGCGAAACATCATTGTACAGCCCGTGCGTCCTGGCTGGCCGCGAATTTGCGATAGCAAATTCGCGGGTTCCGCCGCTGGCGCGCGCGCGAGGGATTGGAGCGGAAAGCCCGGTTTTTTTGCCCGGCCGCGGGCAAAAAAACGCGCCCAAAAATATAAACCCGCGGTTTCAACGCTGCCTGTATACTAGTCATACGATTTCAACAGTTAAGTTCTGCTCGCGAAGCCGCGCGGCCGCCCCCGGAGCAATAGCGGAATCGACAATTATCCGCCCAATAGCGGCTAACGGCAGAACCAGAACAAAACCGGTTTTTCCATATTTGGAACTATCCGCAACCAGAACCGTCTCCCGCGCCTGAGCCGCCATTTTTTTGACAATCTCCGCGCCCTCCACAAGATGGGTGGTAAGCCCTTTTTCGGGAGTAAAACCATCGGTGCCCACAAAAGCCCGGCGCACATGAAAACGCTCAAGCTCCTGCAAAGCTACCGGCCCCACAAGCGACTCGGTATTAGGCCGGAAATCGCCCCCTACAAGCGTTAGCCGCAACGCCGGATTTGAACGCGCATAGGGCACAACGAGCAGATTGTTCGTTACAATACTAATATCCCGTTTCCCCGCCAGATACCGCGCAATAAGGGCTGTCGTAGTCCCCGCTTCAAGCATAATCGTATCGCCATCATTAATCAAAGCCGCCGCCGCACGCGCGATACGGTTTTTTTCCCCGACACAGGTACGCTGATGCTCCAGCATTTCAGGATGAAAAGCCGGCGCCGCGCCCCCCCAGGTACGCACAACAAGCCCTTTTTGCGCCAGGGAATTCAGACCCGCGCGCGCGGTAACAGCCGACACGCCAAGCTGCCTGCTAATCTCCGCCACGGAAATAGCCGAATCCCCCTGGAGAAGCTCAAGAATCTCCCTTTCCCGCTCTGTCACGTATGAGTTCACAAAACCTTCCGATATCCTTTCCAAAATCTTACGAATATGCGTAGAGTATATACCAGTTTCTGCAAATTAGCAAGAAAAGCGGGAAAAAAAGACAAAGAATTTCTATGAGGGAGAAGTCTCTCACTAAGAGCCTGTTCAAAATCTTTATAATTTTGTTTCAGTATCAGAATTTGGGCGCATTTTTTGTGGCTATGCCGCAAAAAACCGGGCTTTCCGCTGCAATTCCTCGGATTTGCTTATGCAAATCCTGCGGGATTTTCGCTGCAATCCCTTGCGCCGCACGGGCTTTTCAGGATATTGAACAGGCTCTTAGACTTCTCCGGTTTCGTGGTTAAAAAATTCTTTATTTTCCATCACGCTGATGGAAAACGAACGGCAAAATTCCCCTTGTCCA
>JAISAF010000134.1 GCA_031266855.1 Spirochaetales bacterium | reverse complement strand
AAGAACTTATTTAACTTTTTCGACTTTGCGGTTAAAATTCCGGTTTTGGAATCAGCCCGCGCGAGGGATTGCAGCGGAAAGCCCACAGGATTTGCATGGGCAAATCCGAGGACTTGGAGCGGAAAGCCCGGATTTTGGGCCGCCCGGCAGGGCGGCCCAAAAATGCGCCTCAATTCCGAATTTTCCGTGAAACCGCACGCGTGTCAGTCAGATTCCCCTTCGCCGGAGATTTTGATTTTTACCGTCTCCACATGAACCGTTTCCTGCCTGGGCGGAACTTCCACCTTTAATACCCCGTGCCTGAAAACGGCGCACACGTTTTCCCGATCGAATTTATCAGCGGGGACATAGTAGCGCTGCTCGGTAACATCCTTAAAGCGCAGACGTTTCTTGAAATATTTGACACCTTCCTCATGAAGGATATCCTCCGCCACCGCAGCGGAAAACATCATGTAATCGCCCCGGAAAGACAAATCAATCTCCTTCTCGTTAAAGCCCGCCATTGCAAACTCAAACACCAAAGTCTTATCAGGCTTTATATAGACATTCAGCGGAGGATAGGAAAACGCGGGATAATAATCGGTATTCTCATCCCACTTCGCGCGGATCTTTTCCTCGAGCCTGCTCAAGGAAAGATTCTGCTGTATCGTGGAACCCACTTTCCCCGCCTTCTCGAAAATGTCGTCCATAATCTTTCCCAAATCGATACCAGTCTTTTCACCCATAATTACACCTCTCTCCAAGCGTGTCTGGAATTCCTTCCTCAAGGCAATTCCGTTTTCTGCCCTCCCAACCGGAAGTCAGCGGACCTTACCAGGCGTCCTATTTCTATTATAAATATACACCCGTTTTTTGTAAAGCGGCGGAACAAACGCACCGGAATTTGGGCGCCTTTTTTTGCCCGCGGACGGGCAAAAAAACCGGGCTTTCCGCTGCAAGTCCTCGGATTTGCGCAACGCAAATCCTGTGGGCTTTCCGCTCCAATCCCTGGCGCACCCACGGGCTTTTCGCGCTTCGCGCGACCGTATCCTGCCCGGCGTAGTCTCCAGACTACGCCGCACTAAAAGCAAGGCTCCTGCCTTGTAAAATCCGGCGATGACGCCAGGCGCCTTTTTAGAATTTTTACCGCAAAGTCAAAAAAGTCAAATAAATTTTTGCTCTCAAGTCTTTTTTTGCCTCTTTTTTTCTACTTCCTTTCTTTGCTTCTTCGCCCTTGCCATTCTTCTACTTCGCGGTTTTTTCTTTCTCTTCTTTCATGTGCCGCCACCCCCAAAAAAACAATTCCCAGTTTCAAAAAAGTATCCTTCAAAATCAGAAAACTATCCAAATTGTTTACAATTTGGATAGTTTTACCACCAGTAACCCCTTAAAAAAGCAATCTGTATAGTCTCATGCATCTGTAGCGGGTGTCAGTGAAGAAAAATGGGGAGAGCGCCCTCCGGGAGGGGAACCCATTTTTCTTCACTGACGGGCCCCGGCTAACGTGGTTTTCACTATGAGCCTAAACTAAGAATTGCCGCCACCCCCTTGCCTCAAAGCCTTTTCGTTTATAATATAAAATAATGAAGCGTAAAGCTCTGGTTTTTATTCAATGCTTCTTTCTTGCCGCGGCTGTTTTTCCCTCGGAACCCGTGGAAATTTACACGGATTTCAACAGCGGCAAATTCGGCCAGGCCAGGGAACGGGCGGGGATAAAGAAGTTCCCGCTCAGCGGTTTCAGCGCTTCAAGGACGCTTGCGACGCCGGAACCAGGCGGTATTATAACCGCTGTTGTTCTGGATGCCGCGGTGGTAGACGCGCTTTCGGTTTTTTTGCGGGATTATTACGAGCGGCGCATAGGCCCGGCATGGATGTGGCTGGAAAAAGCCGCGGCAGGGGAAATCTTTCACTACTACGACGATTCCCTTGGCCTGGCTTTCAGCTTTTCCGCGGAAAAGCCAGGTCCGCAAATAATTTCCCTAATCGAAAATTTCTACCGCCACGATCCTGTAAACAGGAGAGCTGTAGCGGCGCATTACAGGAAAAATTACGTTATCCACATTCACTCGGCGGAGAATATTATTGACCCCTGGATTAATACCATTGATTTTCAGGAAGCCCTGGTCATCGCGACTCTTATCGGAGACACGACGCAGGAGTTGTGGGGCATACGCGACGGGGCAGGGCTTCTGCGGGATATACCCGCCTTCGTTGAAGCCAAGACAGCGCTTTCCCTGTACCAGTACCGTCAAATCGAAAAAAATGAAACTGAGTACCTGAACTTTATCCGCCGCGTCAGGGACAGGGAGGGGAGCTTTGCCCGCAACCTGTACTCCACCGCCATGGACGATTTTGATACAGGCATGTTTTACGATTTTCAACTTCCAGAGGAATTTGTGGTAAGCGGACGCGGCAGGGAAGATGATCTTGTTCTTTTGTATACCGATGTACTTGCGCGTATGGGCTATGAGGTAAAACTTCTGGCTGTAGCCAAAGATTCCGAATCGCGGAACCTTGCCGCTGTTTTCCGCGAAAACGGAAGAGCCGACTGGAGCGCCCTTACGGCACAGACTATCTTTGCCCATATTGCGGCCGACTGGAAAAAAGTTCCCGCGATTGTTATGTCCGGCGAAAATGTCTGGTATCATGAAATGGATTATCCGCGCATTTTCCGTGAACGCGAAGTGTATGACGTTCCGGCTGGTTCCTGGCGGAAATAAAACCTCAAAGTTCACGGATTCGGCATAAATGGTTAAGGAAATTGCGTCTATTTGAGAGTTATGTTCAATTTGGGCTGAATTGGTTGGAAATTTTTTGAATAAATTAATAAAAATCCATTGACAAAAGGAAATTGTTAGTATTAAATATCATCAAGGAGAAAAAAATATGACTTTTGACATTAAAGAATATAATGAAAGAATAAATAATTTTTATAAAACAATGGAACAAAATAAAGAAATTGTAAATATAAAATTATCGGATGATAAATGGACATTAAAACAAATGGTCTCTCATCTGATCGATTCTGCATCAAATAATCACCAGCGATTTATACGATTACAGTTGGAACAAAAAATAAATTTTCCCGCATATGAAGCAGAGGCATGGAAAGACATAACAAACATAAAAGATTATGATTTTATGGATTTGATAAATTTATGGAAATTATATAATCAATATTTATTGCACATAATAAAAAGCATAAACAAAAATAGTCTGGATAATATATGGGAGATTGATGGAAAAGAATTAACATTAAAATTTATAGTAGAAGATTATTTTTGTAGACATATGAATTGGCATATTGAATTATATAATAATAGAATAAATGAAATAAAAGAAAAAAATAAATAAAGCGGCCCAAACTGCACATAACAGGACTGTTTACGCTTCGCCGCCAGTAGGCGGCTCGGCCTCCGCAACGGCTAGGTCATTTCGCTACGCTTCATTTCCACGCCGCCAGTCCGGCACATTTTGTCCGCCCCGCAAATGCTACGCATTTGCTTATTCGGGCGGCCAAAACGTCGTAAACAGCCGGAACGTTATGCGAAATTTTGCCTGAAAATTATTCAAAAATATTAAAAAAGTATTGACATTATCAAATTGGTATAATATATTGTATGTGTAAGGAATGTAAGGAGACATTATTATGGAAATTGC